>NZ_JCAKMX010000005.1:0-181269 GCF_059515825.1 Acinetobacter sp. CY17 | reverse complement strand
CGATTTATGCTTTGACTCTTTATAAAACTGCATGGCTTTTTCGCGTAGATCGACAGAATATGTTTTTGGCATGATCTTAAAGATTAGAGTTTTTTCTATTGTAGCTCATCTTAAGTTTTTAGCTATAAAGCGAAAAACGAAGCAGAACAAGCGTTCATTTTAAAAGACCAACGTGTCGATCTTTGAAATTGATAATTAATAGTTTAGATCAAGGAATTGTAATGACCACAAATTCAAAGACTAAAACAGCAGGAAATCCAAATTGGCGTAAGGGGATGAACTCCCCTAACCCACAAGGTCGTCCAAAAGGGATTATTGATAAACGAATGAAAGTAAATCAATCCCTACTAGCTGATGCTGATGATATTGCCAAAGTAGTTATTCAATCTGCTCTTTCAGGCGATATGCAAGCCGCTAGCTTAGTCCTTTCCCGTATTGCACCAACTCTTAAAGCCCAAACAGAAACAGTCCAGTTCGAGTTAGATGCCACAGCAAGTGTTACTGAACAAGCCCAATCTGTTTTACAGGCTATTGCTGACGGCAATGTTGCGCCTGATGTGGGTAAACAAATCATTGAAGCGATTAATGCTTTAAATGGTATTCGTCAGATTGATGAATTAGAACAACGTATTAATGCTTTGGAGAAACACTAATGAACCTGCCTACACGAGAAGAATATGAATTTTTACGTTTTAAATTTACACAGGATATTGCACATGGTTCACCAAGTGAACGTTTGGTTGCAATGCATAATCTAATGCACATCATGGCTTTATATGCTTCCAGCGATGAACTTGAAGAAGTATTTATCAAACCTTTATTTGTAAAACTTGAAGAAAAGCTAAATAGCCCATTACACCCATTTAGCGACTATGTACCCCCTACAGTACCCGTAACGGTTAAAACCATGCTACAGGGGCAACCGTGGGCACAATACCCTGACCCTAATTGTGGTCATACCGATAATGGCTAAGGTATTAAAAGACTTTCAAAGGCGTTTAGCTAAAGTCGAAACCCACAGAAAGAATAAAGCGACTACTATTAAATTAGTAGCCGCTTTTCCACCTATTTTATCTTATGATGAGTGGGAAGCGATTGCTGTACCACATCAACAGCAATTAGTTGACGATACTAGGAATTAATTTAGTAAAACGTTGATATAAAAACTGCATTTGGATCCAACTGTGCTTGAACTTTATTTCTTATCTCTAAATCAATTGCACTTTGCAAATCTAAATGAAATTTAGTGGTAGTTTTAAAAATTTCGTTATCAACTATTTGTGATAATAATTCATGTTCTTCATCCTGTTCAAAATATTCTTCAATATTAATTTCAATTCTTTTGTTAAACTTGATTATTTGATTTTCTGGCTTCACATCAAAATTTTCATAATCTCTATACATATCTAACAAATAGTAATCTTCAAGATTATTTAAAATATAACCATCAGAATGAAATTGTATTGAATTTTCAATGGATTTACTAAAGATTTCTTTTGTTCTTTTATAATCAAAATCGTTAAAGTTTCCTATAAGACTAGGCCTTTCAATTCCACCTAATATTTCATACTCTCTCAAAGCTCCACCAGAATATCCATTCCACATAATATTAATAAAAGTCAAAGGTGATATTTTTATTAAACCAATCAATTCTTTCTTTTTATTTCTATTGTATGGATGATTGATATACTCATATGATCTCAAAATTGTATGAAAAGCTAAAATATGCCTTAATTGATTTCGACAAAGATCTGCTTTAACACAATATTTAAGTTCGGAGTTAATAAATTCAAATACTCTATTAGCAAGTATAGAAATACCACTGGAGTAAAGATTAAATGTAAATCCAGCAACTGCTGAAAAAAACTGAAGAATTTCTTTTCTATTTAATCCTAACTTTTCCATATGTATTGTTGCCAGCATTATAAGAATATTATATTCATGATTATTCGGATCATTGAGATATGAGTAATATTCACTCTCAATTAAATTAATAAATTTATTTTCAACATCTTTATTAGTAATTATTTTAATATCATTAATTCTGCGAAGTTCTTCATTACTAAATGCATGACCCTCAAACAAAGATAACATTGTTATAGGAATTCTTGATTGTTTACCTTTTTGATCAATCAGAACAATAAACAACAAAACCCCAAACTTATCAGTATACTCATACTCATGCTTAAAAGTTTCCACACTTTTATAACTAAAATTATTTAAATTTATTTGATGCTCGTTATGAATACACTGTAATTCTGAATAATTTAACTTAAAAACAGATACTCGGCTTTCTGAGATTTCATCCAATACCCTAATCTTTCTTAAATTGTATTCAATCCCCCACAATGAAGCGACTAAATCCAGAAAATGTGTTTGCTCATGTATAATTAATGCCCTAAAATCTGAAGCACGTAAAAAACTATAAAAATTACCACTAATTTTTTTTAAATACTCATCATAATTTCCACTCCTTATTGCTAGAAGTTCATCATCGAAATCAAATGATTCATATTTAAAAATATTACCAACAAACGTAATTAAATCTATTTCCCCAAAATTTTTAACACTTTTTGCTGTCGGCATTCTTATGTCCTATTGCTTATTATTGGCTTACGTTACCTAACCCTAGAAACAACAAAGCCCTGACATTGTCAGGGCTAAGTGCTTGATATTTGGCGGAAGCGGTGAGATTCGAACTCACGGAGGACTCACACCCTCGTCGGTTTTCAAGACCGGTGCATTAAACCGCTCTGCCACGCTTCCATGCGGTGTATATTACGGATAAGCCTTTTGCCTTGCAAGTAAAAAATGCAATAAATTGAATTAAATGCACAAGTTTTCATCAAATACTAAAGTTTTGCGGCTAATTCGGCACCTTCACGTATGGCACGCTTGGCATCCAGCTCGGCAGCCAGCTTTGCCCCACCAATTAAATGATAATTGACTTTGCCTTTTGGGTTATTTTTTGGCATTAAATCTGTGACGGATTCTTGCCCTGCACATACCACCACATGATCCACGCGTAATAATTGACTTTGCCCTGCCAAATTAATCCAGATGCCTTCATCCGTAATTGCTTGATATTGCACCCCACGTAGCATCCGCACGCCATATTTTTTTAATTCAGCACGATGCACCCAACCTGTGGTTTTACCCAGTCCTGCACCTAATGGCGTATTTTTACGTTGTAATAAATAAATCTCACGTTTGGACTGTGGCGATTTAGGGCTTACCACACCACCGGCAGTGCTGTAATTTGGATGGGAGTCGACTCCCCATTCTTGTTTCCACTCATCAATGCTTTGATGGCTGTCTTTAAGCAAAAATTCTGCTACATCAAAGCCAATACCACCTGCACCAATCACAGCAACACGTTTCCCCACAAAAGTACCTTGTAACACTTGTGCATAAGATAACACTTGCGGCAAAGCTGCACCCTCAATGGTTAAACTGCGCGGAATCACCCCTGTGGCAATAATCACGTCATCAAAATCAGCTTCTGCTAAAAGTTGTGGCGTGACTTGAGTATTGAGCTTTAATTCCACCTGATACTTGGCTAGTTGCACCTGAAAGTAACGAATGGTTTCATAAAACTCTTCTTTACCCGGAATCACTTTGGCTAAATTAAACTGTCCGCCAATTTCAGTTTTGGCCTCAAACAAAGTGACTTGATGACCACGGCGTGCCGCAACCGTGGCCGCAGATAAGCCCGCCACCCCAGCTCCAACCACTGCAATTTTCTTGAGCTTTTTTGCATGCAAATACAGTAATTCAGTTTCATAGGCCGCTTGCGGATTGACTAAACATGTCACACGTTGATTTTTAAAGGTATGATCTAAACACGCTTGGTTGCAGGCAATACAGGTATTAATTTCATCGACACGATTGCTTTGCGCTTTGAGCACCCATTCGGGATCGGCTAAAAATGGTCGTGCCATTTGAATTAAATCGGCTTGATCGCTAGCCAAAATCTGCTCGGCTGTGTCTGGCATATTAATGCGATTGGATGCCATCACAGGAATACTGAGATGTTGTTTTAATTCAGCAGTGTAGTCGACAAATGCCGCCCTTGGTACAGAGGTGACAATGGTGGGAATACGTGCCTCATGCCAACCAATGCCTGTATTTAAGATATTGATACCCGCTTTTTCTAAGGCCTGAGCAATCTCAACCACCTCAGACATGCGATTGCCATCTTGTACCAAATCTAATAAAGACAGGCGGAAACATACAATAAAATTTAAGCCTACCGCTTCACGAACTGCCTTAACAATTTCTACAGCAAAACGCATACGATTGAGCAGCGGCCCACCCCAACGATCTTTACGTCGATTCACATGCCGACTTAAAAATTGATTAATCAAATAGCCTTCTGAGCCCATAATTTCAATACCATCATAACCGGCTTTTTGCGCTAAGCGTGCGGTATGCGAATAATCTTTAATGGTGGCTAAAATATTTGCATGACTCATTTCACGCGGTTTAAACGGTGAAATTGGTGATTTGATTGGACTTGCGGACACGACAAAAGGCTGATAACCATAACGGCCTGCATGTAAAATCTGCAATAAAATTTTACTGTCATGTTGATGTACCGCACGGGTGACCATTTGGTGTGGAATGACATCAGCCGAGGTATTTAAAGTGCCACCCAAAGGCAATAACCAACCTTGTCGATTCGGCGAAATCCCACCTGTGATGATTAATCCCACACCACCTTTAGCGCGTTCGGCAAAATAAGCAGCTAATTTAGGATAGTTGTAAAAACGATCTTCGAGTCCAGTGTGCATCGAACCCATCACCACACGGTTTTTAAGCGTGGTAAAACCTAAATCAAGTGGCATCAATAAATGTGGGTAGGCTGGCTGCATGCTCGCTCCTTATTCTTGTTTATCTTTTATGATTTTCAATCAGTATAAAGTTAAATCTAATCAATCTTGTAAAATTGTTTAGCAATCGCGATACAGCTCTATCGATTGAGATTTATTTTGCAAATGAACTTGCTAATTTTAATCGATTGTCTTTTTAAAGCCAAACAACAGCAATTTATAGTGATACAATGCTGAGTTTAGATTTTCTCCTTGGCTGCCATCATGGTTGCCTATTTTTATAGTTAGGACGAGCAATGACTGATAATGCAACGATCTTGCAGAATGTACCAGTAGGCAAAAAAGTGGGTATCGCTTTCTCTGGTGGTCTAGATACTTCAGCAGCCCTTTTGTGGATGAAACAAAAAGGTGCAGAACCTTATGCATACACTGCAAACTTAGGTCAGCCAGACGAAGATGATTACGATGCGATCCCTAAAAAAGCTGAGGCGTATGGCGCAGTTAAAGCTCGCTTAGTTGACTGCCGTTTACAGCTTGCTTTAGAAGGTATTGCTGCAATCCAATGTGGCGCGTTCCACATTTCAACAGGTGGTATGCCGTATTTTAACACCACGCCACTTGGTCGTGCGGTAACAGGTACCATGCTTGTTACAGCAATGAAAGAAGATGACGTCAACATTTGGGGCGACGGTTCGACTTATAAAGGTAACGACATCGAACGTTTCTACCGTTATGGTCTATTAACTAATCCTGCGCTTAAAATCTACAAGCCGTGGTTAGACCAAACCTTTATTGACGAATTGGGCGGCCGTGCAGAAATGTCACAGTTCCTGATCGACAACGGTTTTGACTACAAAATGTCAAAAGAAAAAGCATATTCAACTGACTCAAACATGCTAGGTGCAACGCACGAAGCTAAAGATCTTGAATATCTTGATGCGGGCATCAAAATCGTTGAGCCAATCATGGGCGTTGCTTTCTGGAAAGATGACGTAGAAGTTAAAGCAGAAGAAGTATCAATTACTTTTGAAGAAGGCTTCCCTGTTGCCATTAACGGTCAACGTATCGAAGATCCAGTAGAATTCATCTTAGAAGCGAACCGTATCGGTGGTCGTCACGGTCTGGGTATGTCGGATCAAATCGAAAACCGTATCATCGAAGCGAAATCTCGTGGTATTTACGAAGCTCCGGGTATGGCACTGCTTCACATCGCTTACGAGCGTCTTGTGACAGGTATCCATAACGAAGATACCATCGAACAATACCGTATCAACGGTCTACGTTTAGGTCGTCTACTTTACCAAGGTCGTTGGTTCGATTCACAATCTTTAATGCTTCGTGAAACTGCACAGCGTTGGGTAGCGAAAGCGGTAACGGGTACTGTCACTTTAGAATTGCGTCGTGGTAATGACTACACCATTTTAAACACTGAATCTCCAAACTTAACCTACGAAGCTGAACGTTTAACCATGGAAAAAGGTGATTCAATGTTCTCGCCAATGGACCGTATTGGTCAATTAACCATGCGTAACCTTGACATCACTGATACACGTCAAAAACTGGGTATTTATACCAACTCTGGTTTATTGGCTGTAGGTACAGGTTCTGCTGTTCCGCAACTTAAAGACAAAAACAAATAATTTTGTCGACAAAAAAACCGCTCAGTTGAGCGGTTTTTTTATATTTAAAACGCAAACAAAAACTTAAATATATCAATTTTGTTTGAAAATTTAAGTTTCAGCGCAGTTAAAGATTATCATTTTTGTATTTATGGCTTATCATCTGAGTTATTTTTTAGCAGTATAGCCGTGACTACGATTACTCTTCTTCAGCCAGATGACTGGCACGCTCATTTACGTGATGGTTTAGCTTTACAACGTACTGTTCCAGATTTAGCACGCCAATTCTCCCGTGCCATTTGTATGCCTAATTTAGTGCCACCGGTTAAAACCGTTGAAGAAGCCAATGCGTATCGTGAACGTATCATGGCGCACGTCCCTGAAGGTTTAAATTTTGATCCACGCATGGTGCTGTACTTTACCAATCAAACTTCACCTGATGAAGTTTTAAAAATTAAAAACTCAGCACACGTTAATGCGATTAAACTTTATCCGGCTGGTGCCACCACCAACTCAGATAATGGCGTGAGTGACATTGAAAAAGTATATAATGTCATTGAACAGATGGAAGCCCATCAAGTGCCATTGTTATTACACGGTGAAGTGACGCATAATCATGTTGATATTTTTGACCGTGAAAAACGCTTCTTAGACGAAGTTTTAGCACCGCTGTTACAAAAATTTCCAAAACTAAAACTAGTTTTAGAGCATATTACCACAGCAGATGCGGCTGAATTTGTTTTAGCGCAAGGTGACAATGTCGCTGCGACGATTACCCCACAACATTTATTATTTAACCGTAATGACATGTTGGTGGGTGGAATCAAACCGCATTTCTATTGCTTACCGATCTTAAAACGTCAAACCCACCAAGCCAAATTACTCGAAGTGGCAACTTCAGGTAATGCCAAGTTCTTCTTAGGTACCGACAGTGCACCGCACTCGAAAGATGCTAAAGAAAATGCGTGTGGCTGTGCAGGTTGCTATAGCGCACCAACGGCAATTGAGCTGTATGCACAAGCCTTTGACCAAGTGGGTAAAATTGAACGTTTAGAAGGCTTTGCCAGCCATTTTGGTGCTGATTTCTATGGTCTACCACGTAATACCAATACCATTACGTTAGTCAAAGAAGAGCAAGTAATTCCTGAGAGTTTTGACTATTTGGATGGTGAAAAAATTATCCCACTTTATGCGGGTAAAACCATCCAGTGGAGAAAAGTGTGACAGAAGAAACAAGGCCGGTGATTGGTCAACGTTTCCGTGGTTTTTTACCTGTTGTTGTCGATGTCGAGACAGCAGGTTTTAACTCACAAACCGATGCCCTGCTTGAAATTGCTGCGATTCCCATTATTTATGATGAGAATGGTCAATTCGTACCGGGAGAAGCGCATCATGCCCATATCAATCCCTTTGAAGGCGCAAACCTAGACCGCCGTTCATTGGATTTTATTGGCGTTGATCCATTTAATCCGATGCGGATGGCGATGGCGGAAGACGAAAAAACCGCCTTAAAACGTATTTTTAAGTCTATCAATGAAGTGCGTCGTCAGCAAAACTGTACCCATGCCGTCTTGGTGGGTCATAACGCACATTTTGATTTGGGCTTTTTACAAGCAGCCATTGCTCGTAGTGGCACTAAAAATCAAAACCCATTTCATAGTTTTTCGGTATTTGATACCGTAACTTTAAGTGCGGTCATGTTTGGGCAAACGGTACTGGCGAAATCTTGTATTCAAGCAGGTATTGAGTTTGATGGTAAAGAAGCGCATTCAGCTTTGTATGACACACAAAAGACCGCTGAACTGTTTTGCTATATTTTGAACAAACTCGCTCCACATCTACTTGACACTTTGGTGGCGGATCAATAAGATACCGCCATCTTCTAAACGTCCCTATCGTCTAGAGGCCTAGGACATCGCCCTTTCACGGCGGTAACCGGGGTTCGAATCCCCGTAGGGACGCCATCTATTTTTTCTCTTATTTTATCCCAGAAGCATCCCCTTTATTTAGTTATTTTTTATCCACTCTTTGCTGAACTGTGTTGATTGTTTTAGATTTTTAATTGATAATCATTTTCCTTTAAATTAACATTTACTCAATATGCGTTTTGCTTATTCTGCCTTAACCGTGGCCATTGCGAGCATTTTAAATACTGCTGTATATGCTGAACAAAGCAGCCCAGAAAAGGAAGTGAATCTCACTGCAATTGTGCTTCAGGCAGAAGATGAATCTAACAACACTTTAGGCAAAACGGTTTATCACAAAGCAGATCTAGAAAATATTCCCAATAGTTCTAAAAATATTACTGACTTTTTAAAAGTTAATCCTCATGTACAGTTTGATCAAGCTGCGCGTAGTGCCTTGCAACAAGGTGAATTAAACCCTAGTGATATTAGTATTAATGGCGGTTTAGGCTACGATAATAAATTTCTGGTCAACGGCATTAATACCAACAATAATATTAATCCTGTCGGTGCATCTAGCTCTAATGATCCCAATGATTTATTTGGGGCTTCGCAAAGCGTAGCCGTTAATACCGATCTGCTGTGTAATATTACTGTGCTTGATAGTAATGTCTCTGCCGAATATGGAGAATTTACTGGGGGGATAGTCAGTGCACAAACCTGTAAACCAACCACTGCTGTCGGTGAGCTACATGGACAGATCAATTATGACTACACCTCAGATCAATGGTCAAAAATTCAATTTCCAAATCCTGAAGATTTGGCAAGTTTTGAAGATTCAAGTTCTGAAAAGTCCCAACCTTTTTTTACCAAACAAGGGCTAAGCGCCAGTTTATATGGCAATGTCAGTGAAAGTTTAGGTTTTAATGCCATTGCATCTTATCGTCATGCACAGATTCCGCTAAAAACCTCGCTTAAAGACCCAACACGCTTTGAGCAAGAACGTGAAGCAAGTAACGCGGGCTTAGAGCTGTTTTACCACCCGTCCGAGAAGACTCGCCTGAAATTAGGCGCGCAGTTCTTTGAAAACCAAGGTTTATATTTTGTTGGCAATGTGAAGGATTCTGAATCTATCCATCTCTCCGACAGTCAAAGCTTTTATCTCAACTTAGAACAAGATTTCAAGCAATTCAATTTAGAACAACAATTCAATTATCAAACCCAAGCAGCACAGCGTACAGCCCGAGCATTGACCTATGTGTGGAACAGCTCGCTTGATAAAAACTGGAGCACAGATGGTTCTGCCCGTGAAGGTCATTTAGGTAACTTAAAGCAACAGGAACAACGTCTAGAATATGCTGTAAAAGCGACACTTAAACCGCTAGAATTTGCCTCGGCAACACACCAAATTAAACTCGGTGCTGGTCTTGGACATTATGAAGCAGATTGGCAACGCCCCCAAGATGTGTACAGTTACTCAACCCCTGTGGCTTTAAATACTGGCGATTGCCTTGGTCTGACTGGACCTGCAGCCGCATGTGATAGCTCAGCTGGCAGCAAAGCCAATTTTGCTCATGGTCAATATCTCTCTTTACGTAGCATTTATTCAGCTGGTCAGGTCGATGTACAGCAAGACCGTTGGCATGCCTTTATTGAAGACCAAATGAGCTTAAATGACGCTATTAAGCTAGATTTAGGGATACGTAGTGACTATGACTCGTTGACCAAAAATCTTAATATCGCACCACGTACCGCTTTACATTACGCCCCTTTTGGCGATCAGCGTTTGAGCTTTAGTACCGGTTGGAATCGTTATTACGGCATGAATGCCTTTGCGAATGAATTACAAGACCGCTTAGACCAACTACAAAAGCGTCAAAGACGCCAAGATTTAACAATGGGTTGGTTTGATGACCCTCAATATACAGGTGCAACAGCAACTTACCGTTCACAACTTGACACCCCATTTTCTGATGAAATTGTATTGGGCATGAATGCCCAACTGCGTAATACTCAGATTGGTTTAAAATGGGTGAACCGCGACAATCAAGACCAGTTACGTCAAACCAAAATTGAAAAACGCCCTGAGGTAACAGGTACTGAACAATTTAGTCGTAGCTATGACAACTCAGGTCGTTCAGAAGCACAGATCTATACTTTAACTTTAAGCACTATCGCGCCTTTAAATTTTAAAAGTACCCAACATCAACTCTCTTTGGCGGCAGACTACACAGACACCATTCGTAACTTTGAAAGCTATAACAGCTTGGCCTACTTTGGCACCCCATTTGTGATTTATGACGGCAAAAAAATCGATGCCGATTTTATTCCAGCCAGCAACTTTAATACCCCATGGACCATTCGTGGCACATGGCATATCGCCTTTAGCCAGATTCCACTGAACATAACCCACTTCCTTAGCTATCAAGCTAAGGTAGATGCCATGAAACGTAAAGCCAATGGTTATACAGATGAAACTGGCATTAAATATGATACTTATACCCCATACCAAACTCAGCCAAAATTTACTTGGGATGTACGTACCACCTATGCTGTCGTAAATCAGCAGCGTTATCAGGCTCTATTGGGCTTAACGATAAATAACCTGACCAATCATCGTAATACGTATGTAGATCGCACAGGTGTTGCCCAACCTGAAATTGGACGTCAATTTATTGCTGACCTAACATTTAAATTTTAAGAGCGCTAAAGCGCTCTTTTTATGCCCAAAATTTAAGCACATAAAATAAATAAGAATTATTTTCAATTATAAATAGTTGCCTTTTTATTTAATATTAATGATAATCCGTCTCGTTTTCGTTTGCATGTATTTTTATTATGCGCTTTACTTCCTCTACGCTTAGCACTGCCATATTAGCTATTTTAACCGGCTCAACTTATGCAAATACAGATTCGAATTCACAGGAAAAACAAGTTGCCCTTTTACCCATTGTGCTCGAAGCACAAGAAAATTTACAACTTGGTAAAAAGGTTTATACAAAAGAAGACTTAAAAAAGATCCCAAATAGTTCTAAAAGCATTACTGATTTTTTAAAAGTAAACCCGAATGTACAATTCAGTAATGACCATTTGGCGGCAAGCACTCAGGCAGATTTAAAGCCCGCAGAAATTTCGATTCACGGTGCACAAGCATTTAACAATAAATTTGTAGTTAATGGCGTGAGCAACAGCAATATCCTCGATCCTGTTGGCTCAGGCACAGCAATCTATGGTGCCCTATCTGGTGGTTCACAAGGGGTAGCAATCAATACCGATTTACTGTGTAATCTCGAAGTTTTAGACAGTAATGTCAGTGCGAAATACGGTGGATTCACTGGTGGCGTTATTCAAGCCGATACCTGTGCACCAAATACAGAAATTGGAAAAATTCATGGCAGCGTCACCTATGACTATACTGAAAGTGACTGGAATCGTTATCACATAAAAACCGATGCAGATAAAGGTTTATTCCAAGGTGAATCCACGCAATCCAACCAAAAAGAATATGTTCGACAAGGTGTAAGTACCAATATTTACGGTAAACTTTCAGAAGTCTATGCTTTTGATGCCTATGTATCGCAACGTCAATCTAAAGTCCCTGTCGCAAGCGGTTTACCATCTCCCACAGAAATTGAACAAAAAAAATTAAATACCAATATCGGTGCAACACTTTATGTCGATCCTAATGCACAAACCAAAATGAAATTTGGGTTCACCTTAGGCGAATTAGAAGACAATACGTATGTTGATAAACGACGCAATTCGCATAGTACTGTTCAAAACGAATCCGCATTAATTTTTGCTGACATTGAAAAGCAATATACTTGGGGTCAATTAAAACAAAAATTAAATTTTCAGCAAATTGATAACAATCGCGAATCTGCCTCTGATCGAGGGATCAATTGGATTTATGCAGCAGGCAGTAAAGACTGGGCGAATACTGAAAAAGTCTGGGAAGGTGCAATCTCAGCAGATATCACCTTAAAACAACAAAGCTTGAACTATGAATTAGACACGCTATTTAATCGCTTTGATTTAGGTGAAACCAAACATCAATTCAGTGCAGGTTTTGCTTATCACTATGATGATGTAAAGTGGCAACGTACCAAAGATTTTATTACCCACTATGGTGTCACATCAGGGCCTACCCAAAATTTATATGATTTAAATGGTCAATCCTGCCAAGTCAATGATCCACTTTGCGATGAAAATAGCACGGTTCAATTCACCAACAGTAAAGTCCCTACGGTCTTTAATGGTCAATATTTTGCTGGCGGCAACTTATATAAAGCAGGTAAATTTGAAGGCACATATCAACAAGCATCACTCTATATTGAAGATGCAATTCGTTGGAACAATGTAAGTACACGTTTAGGTGTGCGTGCGGATTATGATGAATCGAATGGCAATTTAAACTTTGCACCTCGAACACGTCTTCACTATCAACCCTTTAACACTAACAGCTTAACCTTAACATCGGGTTGGAATCGCTACTACAATGCACCCACCTATATGACTGAATTACGTCAATCGGTGACTTCTTTAGATTTTAATATAAAGCGTGAAGATCAAAATTCTGAATGGATAGAAAGTCCAAAAACAAGTTGGAATACCGATACTCAGAAGAAAGACTTAAAAACACCTTATGCGGATGAATTTGTGTTGGGCTTGAATAGCCAATTTAAGAATACCAATCTGGGTATAAAATGGGTAAATCGTCAGTACAAAGATGAAATTTCCCGAAACCAAATCGGTACGGGCGTAAATCGTTATACCGTATATGACAATAGTGGTTACGGCGAGAATGATACGGTTACCCTTGAAATCAGCACGCTACAACCGCTTAAATTTAAAGGCAGCCACCATGATTTAGGCTTAGCAGTCAACTATACAGATTCTTATCGAAGCACACCTGATTACACAGAAGTGTTGATTGAAGAAGAATTACAAGAACTGATTTCTTATGATGGCAAAATCATAGAATTTGGAGACATGCCTGCAACAAACTATAACCAACCCATTACTGCACGTTTTTCTTGGGATATTGGTTTTGATGCAATTCCTGTAAAAATCTCAAATTTCTTAAGCTATAAAGATACCTATAAGCAAGTGTTAGAAGCAAGCTCTGCAGACAAAGTCGTGCACAATGGCGTTAAAATTGATACCTACACCTTACAGGATGTAAAACCTCGTTTTACCTGGGATATGCGCACCACGTATGATTGGCAAATTTCAAAAGATTATTCAGCTATTTTTGGCTTAACGATCAATAATATTACCAACCGCAATAATTTATACGTAAGCGGAAGCAAACTATACTCTGAAATCGGTCGTCAATTTATTGCCGATGTGACTTTCAAATTCTAATCTCACCTTAAATAGAGCACTCATTGAGTGCTCTATTTAGATTTAGGAACAAGATGATGCCGAATATAATAACTATGGTGTTGGCGATTATTGCCGTGTTAGGTATTATTTTTTTGAGTTTTCAACAACAAGAAGCCCCTGAAAGCCTACTAAAACCAGATATTCAACACGTTGAACACACCTTAACATCCGAACCACAGGTTACAACGACACTCCCTGCATCCGCTCAATCCACACCCCAAGCTTCAAAAATTTCTACCACTGCATCAATCTATTACAAACAAGCAGCAGAACATGGTTATGAAAGTTTAATCCCCTTCTTTGAACGTGGCGCAATTGCCAATAGCGATATGAGCCACAAAGAAAAACAAAAAATCTGTGAACTCACTTTAACTAGGGTACGCGTGGCTGAACTGAAACGCTTAGAACACACCGAATGCCAAGTGCAAAATGGCAAAATCAGCTTTATGTCAGTGAACGCCAGCTTAAAAACGCCAGATGGAAAAATTGATCAAGCAGCGATGATTGAGAAACTCGCCTATTTGCAAGAGCGACAGCAACTGCAAACCGATATGAGCTATACCATTGCAGGCTTAGAATATAAAGAACCAAATTCACTGTATAGTAAAGTGGTTGGTTTTGATTTAGATCAGGTTTTTGATTATTTACTCAGTATTGATGCACCACTGCCACAATATAATCTACTGCACGACCATTTACGTGGGCACAACCCTAATCTGAATATGATTAAAAAGTTGCAACAGCTCGGCTATACCGCAGATCACGCGAGTCTTAAAATTATTAATGACGCCACATATCAGCAAAAACATCCTGAAATTTATCAATATTTAAGTCATTCAAACTGATAGATTGCCATGCCTGCTATAGACTTAATTTTAGCGTTTCAATTTTGATAAAAAAACACCATTTACGCAAATATTTAGTCACAAAAAATCAATTAACGCAAATTTAAGACTTTTATAGAGCTAAAATATACGCCTTTAGTCTCAATTTTTATCATGCATGCTACTAAACACTCTGCCCCAAGTTTGAAAAGGGCAATGACCTCTCGTCATCTTATTATGCTGTCCTTAGGGGGTGCTATTGGTACGGGTCTATTTATGGGCTCAGGTCAAGTCATTTCACAAGCCGGCCCTTTAGGGGCAGTCCTTGCCTATATGATCGGTGGTTTAATTGCCTATATGGTGATGCTCTGTTTGGGTGAATTGGCAGTCCATTTACCTGTTTCAGGCTCATTTGCTGCATTTGCCGCGCAATATATTGGCCCTGGTACCGGTTATATGGTGGCATGGATGTATTGGCTAGGTTGGTCAGCCACCTTAGGGACTGAATTTACCGCTGCGGCCATCTTAGTTCAAGAATGGTTTCCACAAACTTCCATTTGGTTATGGACTTTAATTTTTGCCAGTGGCGTCTTAATTTCAAATTTAAGCTCAACCCGTGCCTTTGCCGAATCTGAGTTTTGGCTGTCGTTTATTAAAGTTGCCACAGTTTTAGTGTTTATTTTATTGGGCTTTAGCTGCATTTTTGGCATTGTACCTTTCCAAGGTTATACATCTGCGCCCATGTTTCATCATTTAACCGAACACGGTTGGCTACCCAACGGCTTAATTCCACTGTTTACTACGCTCTTAATTGTTAACTTTGCCTTTAACGGTACGGAAATGATCGGTATTGCGGCAGGTGAAACAGAAGATCCAGAAAAAAATATTCCTAAAGCCATTCATGCTGCAGTGTGGCGACTGATTATTTTCTTTGTTGGTACCATTATTGTGATTAGCTCTTTGCTTAGCTATAGCGATGCTGGTTTAAATATCGGTGGGCATGGCGGCTTAAGTAGCAGCCCCTTTGTATCGGTCTTTAATTTAATCGGCATTCCTTATGCTGAGGATATGATCCGTTTTGTAATTATTACTGCCCTTTTATCTACTGCAAACTCAGGACTTTATGCAGCTTCACGCATGATGTGGGCTTTGTCTGCCAAAAAACAATTGCCACGCATCTTTAGCAAATTGAGTCGATCTGGCGTGCCTTATGTGGCCGTTTTAGTCACCATGATTGGTGGTTTGCCGGGTTTACTGTCTGAACAATTTGGTGCGGATGTCATTTTTAAAAATCTGATGGGAGTTGCTGCCTTTACCATGGTGATTGTGTGGATGAGTATTTGCTGGAGTCAGTTTAATTTCCGTCGCCAATGGCTCAAACAAGGCCATACTTTAGCCGAGCTCAAATTCCGTACACCGCTTTATCCTCTAGTTCCTATTTTAGGTTTTATATGCTGTAGCGCAACGGGTTTAAGTATGGCGGCTGACCCTGAAATGTGGTCTGGCTTTATTGGCTGCTTGTTATTTATGGCTGCTTGTTATGCGGCTTATTATGCTTTTTACCATAGAAAAGACCACTAAATAAAAGGCATTAGGGTGCTTTTTATTTCAGTTATGTTTGAACTAGTTGATTGAAAATACATCACTTTTTAAAAAATATGCTATTTTTTAGGCAGTTAAACTTTAAATTAAACTTTATCTTTGATTTAAGTTTGACAGCCTTTAAAAAAATCCATAATATAGCCATCACCTCGCAACGTCCCTATCGTCTAGAGGCCTAGGACATCGCCCTTTCACGGCGGTAACCGGGGTTCGAATCCCCGTAGGGACGCCATCTATCACGCTCGTGATTTATAAATAAAAGTTTTCTTATTCATTATTTTATTGCAGATTTGCAGTTTTACACTACAATAGCCCGTTCCTATTCTTTTTTATTTTTCTGTTATGCAGCCATCTATGCAGCAGGGCAATTCTGCGCCTTTAAAACGCGCTATGAGTACCCGTCATTTGGTCATGATCTCACTCGGTGGTGCGATCGGGACCGGCCTATTTTTAGGCTCGGGTGAAGTCATTGCACAAACTGGACCGATTGGTGCCATTCTCTCCTATTTTCTTGGTGGTATTATCGCCTATATGGTGATGCTATGTCTGGGTGAACTCGCTGTACACATGCCAGTGTCAGGCTCATTTGGGGCTTATGCCAAACAATATATTGGCCCCGGTACAGGCTATACGATCACTTGGCTTTATTGGCTAACTTGGTCAGTCACTCTTGGAACCGAATTCACAGCAGCTGCACTCTTAATGCAGGAGTGGTTCCCTGACAGTTCTATGTGGATGTGGACCTTATTCTTTGGGGCATTCGTATTTAGCTTAAATATGATTTCCACCAAATGGTTCGCAGAATCAGAATTTTGGTTAGCTTTAATCAAAGTTGTTACCGTGGTTGCATTCATTTTGCTGGGTTTATTGGCAATTTTTGGGTTTATTGGCTATCAAGGTCAAGAAACTGCGCCATTATTCACCAACTTGACTGCACAAGGTTGGTTCCCTGAAGGTTTATTCCCTATTTTTGCCACTATGCTGATTGTGAACTTTGCCTTTTCAGGTACAGAGCTCATTGGGGTTGCTGCTGGTGAAACCAAAGATCCTGCGAAAAATGTACCTAAAGCGATTAATACCGCGATCTTCCGTTTATTGATCTTCTTTGTGGGTACAATTATTGTTGTGACTTGTCTTTTGCCACATCAAGATGCGGGTCTTGGCGGTGATGGCATCAGTAGCTCACCATTCGTTGCCGTGTTCCAGCACATTGGTATTCCATACGCTGAAGATGTGATTCGTTTTGTCATTATTACCGCACTTCTGTCTGCAGCAAACTCAGGTTTATTTGCAGCATCACGCATGATGTGGTCATTGTCTTATAACAAACAACTGCCTGCGGTGTTCTCTAAAGTGAATAAACGCGGTATTCCCTATGTTGCTGTTTGTGTCACGATGATTGGTGGTATGCCGGGTCTATTGTCTGAACAGTTTGCACCTGAAACCATTTTTACCAACTTACTGGGTATTGCCGCATTTACCATGGTGGTGGTGTGGATGAGCATTTGCTTAAGCCAATTTAACTTCCGTCGTCAGTGGTATAAACAAGGTCGTAAGAAAGAAGAACTTGGCTTTGCTGCACCATTGTTCCCAATCGTGCCTATTTTGGGCTTTGTGTTCTGTTTCATCACGTGTATGAGTATGGTGTTTGATCCAACCTTACAAGTCAGCTTTGTACTGTGTCTGCTTTTTATTGCGGCATGTTATGCAAGTTACTATGCGTTTTATCATAATAAATCTTAATTTTAATTAAGATGCAAAAAGAGCAACTTCGGTTGCTCTTTTTTATGTGCTGAAAAAAATAGACACCACGCCGAACAGATCGCTTAGAAAAACCACAATCAAATATTTCAGCATTTTTAATTTAAAAATTTAATTTTGATAAAAATAGCTATTTTTGTATTATTTTTCAGCAAAAATAACAGATTCGTTTTATTTTTATACGAACAACAATAAAATACCTAAATAAGTGCAAAAAAGCGTTTGACACACCCCCGTTCTCACCCTATTATACGCCCACCTCTGAAACGTCCCTATCGTCTAGAGGCCTAGGACATCGCCCTTTCACGGCGGTAACCGGGGTTCGAATCCCCGTAGGGACGCCAATTTCAGAAGTAACTATTTTATTCAGTCCCTATCGTCTAGAGGCCTAGGACATCGCCCTTTCACGGCGGTAACCGGGGTTCGAATCCCCGTAGGGACGCCATAAAATTCTTTGAGAATCAAATGGTTTAAAATAGCTTACTTCACACGACGTCCCTATCGTCTAGAGGCCTAGGACATCGCCCTTTCACGGCGGTAACCGGGGTTCGAATCCCCGTAGGGACGCCATCTAATGATTTAGATGCTGAAATTGAAATGCTTTATCTGTCCCTATCGTCTAGAGGCCTAGGACATCGCCCTTTCACGGCGGTAACCGGGGTTCGAATCCCCGTAGGGACGCCATATTCGAGCGTCAAGCTCTAAAAAAAGCCCAAGCATTTAAGACTTGGGCTTTTTTTATGTCTATACAATTTAGATTCATCACTTACTTTTTAAATGATGAATCTAGGTTTTAATTTAGCGTATGAGCATATTGACTGGCTTGAATCAAGGCTTGGCTATAAGCCGTTTGTGGTTTGTGAAATAAGTCCTCAGTGTTTTGCAGTTCCATGACTTTGGCATGTTGCAAAACCAAGACTTGCTGACACAGCGCACGTACCACATGCAAGTCATGACTAATAAACAGATAACTCATGCCATATTCTGCTTGTAAGCGGCGTAGAAGCGCCACAATGGCGCGCTGTGTGCTTCGATCCAAGGCTGAAGTGGGTTCATCCAAAATCATGAGTTTAGGCTGTAGCACTAAAGCGCGTGCCAATGACACGCGCTGGCGTTGACCACCTGAGAGTTCATGTGGATAACGTAATTTAAATTCAACGGGTAATTCAACGTCTATTAAGGCTTGTTCTATACGCTGCTCAACCTCTACTTGAGTTAAGTTTTGCAGCAATAAACCCTCACCCACAATTTGCCCAATATTTAAACGCGGATTTAAACTACTCAATGGATCTTGAAATACCATTTGCATATTAGAGCGTAAAGGGCGTAATTGTTTTTCGTTATAGGCATTTAAATCCTGTCCAAGTAATACGATCTTACCCTCGCTTGGAATTAAACGCGCGATGGCAAGGGCCAGCGAGCTTTTGCCAGAACCACTTTCGCCTACAATCCCTAAAGAGATACCTTGTTGTAACTGTAAATCTAAAGGCTCAACCGCAACCACATAGTCTTTGACACGATTAAGCAAACCTTGCTTAATGGGAAACTTTACCGCTACGTGTTGCAAGTCAAGTAAAGTCTGTTCTGCATCAAGTTGTAGCGCTTGCCCAAAATCGTGATTGAGTAAGTTTTGGGTATAGGCATGTTTAGGTTGGTTAAAAATCTCATTGACCAAGCCTTGCTCCACCACCTGACCCTGTTGCATCACCACCACTTGCTGGGCATAACGGCGTACTAAATTTAAATCATGGCTAATTAAGATCATCGCCATTTGGCGCTTTTGTTGCAAATGCTGCAATAAATCTAGAATTTGTGCTTGTAAGGTCACATCGAGCGCTGTGGTCGGTTCATCGGCAATTAAAATCTCAGGATCTTGCGCTAAGGCCATAGCAATCATGACACGTTGCCGTTGTCCGCCTGAGAGCTCGTAGGGATAACGTCTGAGCTTATCTTCGGGCTGTGGGATACCCACATCATGCAGCAGCGTAATGACGCGCTGACGCGTCTGTGTGGCGCTTAAACCTTGTAGTCTTAAACTCTCACCAATGATTTTTTCTACCCGATGCAAAGGATTAAGTGCAGTCATAGGCTCTTGGAAGATCATGGCAATTTTTTTACCACGAATGGCACGTAAGTGTGAGGCGCTTAATCCAAGTAAATCTTGCCCTTGAAACAGCGCCTGACCAGAGATGCTTAAGGTACTGGGTAACAAGCCCAATAGTGCCAAACTACTGATGGATTTACCCGAACCACTTTCACCTACAATCGCCAGCGTTTGCCCGCATGCAAGCTGAAAGTTTAAGTCTTGCACTAAAGTTTGCGTGGCGGTTTTAATCTGTAGGCCACGTACATCAAGTAAATTATTGACGTCTTGGGTCGAATGCATCGCGGGTCGCCTCGCCAATATAAATCAGTAGAGATAGCACAATCGCTAAAGTAAAGAAGCCAGATAGCGCGAGCCAAGGCGCATGCAGGTTGTTTTTACCTTGTAATAATAGCTCGCCTAATGAGGCTGCATCTGGGGGTAAGCCATAACCTAAAAAATCCAGTGCCGTGAGTGCCGTAATATTGGCAGTGAGCATAAATGGCAACTGCGATAAACTGGAGCTCATGGCATTGGGCAAAATATGCCGCAGCATAATGGTGTGATCAGAGACGCCTAAACTGCGTGCGGCACGCACATAGTCTAAATGCCGTGCGCGTAAAAATTCAGCGCGCACTAAACCCACCAAAGTTGGCCAGCCAAATAGCAACATAATTAAAAATAGCCAATACACATTGGGAGTAAACAGACTCACTAAGATCATCACCATAAACAGCATCGGTAAGCCGCCCCAGACTTCTAAGATACGCTGCCCGATGAGATCGACCCAACCGCCATAATAGCCTTGTATCGCACCCACCAAAATACCAAGGGCCGCCGAAGCCAAAGTTAAGGCAAAACCAAATAACAGTGACACACGTAAGCCATATAAAATTCGTGCCAGCACATCACGGCCTTGGTCATCTGTACCTAACCAATTGTCTGCTGTGGGCTTAGATGGCACTGGAACGCTTAAATCTAAATTGGGTGTTTGATAGGAGTATTCAATTAACGGCCAGACTGCCCAGCCATGGTCGGTAATTAAAGCCTGTACCGCAGGGTCTTTATAATCGGCTTCGGTTTCAAACACCCCGCCAAAGGTGGTTTCGGGATAAGTTTTTAAAACCGGGACATAGAATTGCTGCTGATATTTCACCAATAAGGGTTTGTCATTGGCAATCAGCTCTGCACCAAGAGACAAGATAAAAATAATGCTAAACACAATAAAGCAGCCAAAACCTAATGTATTGGCTTTAAAACGTTGTAACCGTGCTTGCATGATGGGTGACATTATTTGCTCCCTCGTGCATCAAAATTAATCCGTGGATCAATCACTTGATACAGCACATCACTGAGTAAGCGCAGCAATAAGCCCAATAAGGTAAATAAAAATAGCGTACCAAAAATCACGGGATAATCACGTTGTACAATGGCTTCAAACCCGAGTAAGCCTAAACCATCTAAATTAAAAATAATTTCAATAAATAAATTACCCACAAAGAAAATACCTACCAAAGCTTCGGGCAAACCTGCAATCACAATCAGCATGGCATTACGAAATACATGCCCATACAGCACGCGTGATTCGCTTAAGCCTTTGGCACGCGCTGCCAATACGTATTGTTTAGACAGTTCTTCCATAAAAGAATATTTGGTCAGATAAGTTAAACCAGCAAAACCACCTATCACCATAGCCAATAACGGCAAGCTCATATGCCAAAAATAGTCTTTGATTTTGCCCAATATACTGAGCTCGCTAAAGTTTTCTGATACCAAGCCTTGTAACGGAAACCATTGTAAATAGCTGCCACCAGCAAAAAAAACAATGAGTAAAATCGCAAAGACAAAGGCTGGAATCGCATAACCAATGGCAAGCAGCATAGACGTCGATTGATCAAAAATACTGCCATGTTGACGGGCTTTTTTAATCCCCAGTGGAATAGAGATTAAATAAATGAGTAAGGTGCTCCACAGACCCAATGACAAAGACACCGGCATTTTTTCCCACAACAAAGTGGTTACAGGTTTGTCTTTAAAAAAGCTAGTGCCAAAATCAAAACTGAGATAGCTTTTGAGCATTAGCAAAAAGCGTTCATGCATGGGTCGATCAAAGCCATATTGCGCTTCAATTTTTGCCACCATTTCATCGCTTAAACCTTTTGCACCTTGATAAGCGGTGTTGGTTGCTGCGGTTTCGCCGCTGGTTTGCCCCATCCCAGCAAAACTTTCTGCCTGTTGAATGGCTTGCTCAACTGGCCCACCCGGTGCAATTTGAATCACCACAAAATTGAGCAGCAAAATAAAAAATAAGGTGGGAATGATCAACAGCAGTCGCTTTAAAATATAAGTGCCCATTTCACTCCTAGCTGTTTATTATTTCTGACCTAAATATTGGCGTACTTTAGCGGCTTGTTGGGCATCGCTCCACCAATAATCAATGCCGGTCGATAATTTTGGTTTTTGTTTGGGTTGTTGATACATATTCCAATAAGCTAGCCAATTTTCGCCTTTACCATAAGTCGGAATTTGGTAAAAACCTGCCCGCAATAAACGATCCAGCACTTTAGTGCGTAACACCAATTGCTCACGATTTGGCGCACGAATCAGCTGTTGAATGGCATCATCAATCACCGGATTTTTAATGCCTGCATAATTGTAATTGCCCGGCTCATCAGCGGCTTTGGAGCTCCAAAACTGGGCTTGTTCATTGCCCGGATTTAAAGACTGCGGCAACACATTGGTGGTCATATCAAAATCGCTACGCCGCATACGCTCAATATATTGCGGTACATCAACATGCCGAATATTGACTTGAATACCCAAACGTTTGAGGTTGCGTACAAACGGCATTAAGGTACGCTGTAAACCATCTTGATGAATTAAAAATTCTAAGACAATCGGCTGACCTTTGGGGTCATGCAATTTGCCATTTTGGAAACGATAACCGGCTTTGAGTAATAAGCTACGCGCGGTGAGTAAATTATTGCGGTTAAAACCACTGGCATCTGAAACCGAATAACGCCAATTGGCAAGCACCCCTTGGCGCTGAATTGGATGCAGCTTGCTTAAATAGGGTTTTAAAATCGCAAGCTCTGCCTGACTTGGCGTGCCTTTGGCTTCAAGTTCACTATTGCTAAAATAGCTTTGTAGTCGTTGATATTGCCCATAAAACAAGGCTTTATTTTGCCATTCAAAGTCATAGGCATAGCTTAGCGCTTGGCGGAAACGAATATCTTGCATGGCTTTACGGCGGGTATTAAACACAAAGCTTTGCGTTGCAATTGGGTTTTGATGCTGGAAGCGATATTTGACCACCATGCCTTGCTTGATGGCAGGAAAATTATATTCCGTGACCCATTTACGTGCAGTATATTCTTCATGCAAGGTATATTGACCGGATTTAAAGCCTTCAAACGCCACATCTAAGTTGCGGTAATACACGTATTTAATTCGGTCAAAATTATAACGACCTTGATTGACCGCTAAATCTTTGCCCCAATAATTGGGGTTGCGTTTATAACTGATACTGCGTCCCGCATCAATTTTTTCAATCACATACGGCCCAGAGCCTAACATTGGTTGCATGGTAATGCGGCTAAAATCGCGCTTTTGCCAATCTTTGGCGGCATAAATGGGCATTTGCGCCAAAATTAGCGGCATTTCACTGTTATGTTTAGATTTTAAATGCATACGCACTTGATGGCGTCCCAACACCTCAACCCGTGCCAAATCTGACAAATACATCTGTAAACCAGGATTAGATTTGGTTAAATAGGCATCAAAGGTAAATTTTACATCATGTGCGGTGAGTGCGGAGCCATCACTAAACTTGGCTTTAGGATTTAAATCAAAAGTGACGGTAGTTAAGTTTTTCGGATCAAAACTGACCCGTTCCGCAAGTAACGGATACATCACCCCCGGTTCATCTAAGGATGAACTCATCAGGCTATCAAATAAATAATTGACCCCATCTGCCGCACTGCCCTTACCATTCATACTATTGAGATTATCAAAAGTGCCATTGGCGGCTGTCGTTAAGTAGCCGCCTTTAGGTGCATGAGGATTGGCATAGGGCATGGCACTACGCCCGCTATATTGCGGCTGACCATGCAGCGCAATATAAGGCGTCGTTTGCATGGCAGCCTGCAAGGGAGCTGCCACAACCAAAGCCACATAAGCCAACCAGCGCATCGCTATGCCTTAGAGATTTGGAACTTGAATGACTTGACCAATACGCAGCTGCGCATTTGGGGTCAGATTATTCAACTCAGCCAAAGCAGTTTGATCTAAGCCATAACGCCCTGCTAAACCAATTAAGGTATCCCCGCTTTTGACACGGTAATCACTGAATTTTTTCGGAATGTGAATGCTTTGCCCCACACGTAAACTCGCATTGCTGCTCAAATTATTTAAGCTGGCCAACTCGGAAACCGAGATACCTAAACGATTGGCAATAGCATATAGTGATTCACCTGCTTTGACCGTATGAGTTTCAGTATTGGTGCTTTTAATCACGGTTTTAGTGGCTATTGGCGTTGCCACTTGATCAGCTTTGCTGTCTCGCGCTTCAATCTCACCATCGAGTTTTAAACGCTGCCCGACCCGCACACTACTACTGGTTAAATTATTGAGCTGCATTAAGTAGCTGACTTGCAGATGATATTTGGCAGCAATACTACTCAGGTTATCGCCCGATTGGACCACATAGACCTCAGGCATTTTCACTGTGGTGGCGGTTTTATTGGCTATCGTTGTTTTGCTTGTGTTTTCAACTTTGGCTGGTGCTTCACCGGTCAATCGCAAACGCTGGCCTGCGCGTAAACCGTTACTGCGCTGAATAGCATTAAGATTGGCAATATAGTCCACGGTTAAATTATAACGACTCGCGATGCCACTTAAAGTATCGCCTGATTGCACGGTGTAACTTTCAGGCAGTGTATAGCCTGCAGGCACTGTTAAACTTTGGCCTGCACGTAAACTCGCATTCGTACTGAGCTGATTTAAGGCCGCCAATTCAGTCACAGAAATTTTGGCTTGCTGGGCAATACTGTATAAGCTGTCGCCACGTTGCACGCTATAAGACTCAACGTTGTAACTTGGCTCAAACTTAGCCTCTTTAACAGTTTCTTGAACAGCCTGATTTTCTTCTTTGACTGCTGTGGCAACAGCATTGACTGGCACATTAATTTTTTGTCCCGCCATCAAATTACTGCTTGCGCTTAAACCTGGGGTTAAATCTGCCAAGGCCTGATTACTCAAACCATAACGCGCTGCCAATACGCCTAGATACTCACCACGCTGTACAGTATACGTTTTGGTTTTTATACTACTTTTGCTCGAAGCAGTTTTTTCTCCTTCAAGCTTGGCTTTACTTGATGTATTTAGTTTAAGCTGCAATTTTTGACCAGTATAAATACCACTGGTCACGCTTAAATTATTGTAATCTGCTAACTCTTTTAGACTCAAACCATATTCATTGGCAATGCCAGTTAAAGTATCGTTGGCACGTACCGTATAGCTATTGGGTACAGTTTTTGGTTGAGGTTTTTCCAGTACAGGTGATTGTGGTTTAGCATCGTATAAATAAATGGTGGTTCCCACATATAACACGGCGTTGTCAGCAATTTGGTTCCATTTTGCCACATCACGCCAGTTGACCCCATGTTTCATGGCAATCATTTGCAGGTTGTCCCCTGGCATCACCACATAAGTCGAACGTTTACCTTTTGGTGCCACAACAACCACATCAGACTCGGTTTTAATGATGGTCTTGCCTTGGTTTAACTGTGCTTCCACAGAACTTGGACCGGTATTTTCGGCCACCCCTTTTGGATAAGAGAAACCTTTGGTCAGCTCTTGACCACTTTGTTCAGCAATGGATTGACTGGTTTGTAAAGCGGTGAGCTTAATTTTACCATCCACTGGATCAACAATTTCGGTGCCTTGTGGCGCCAGTTGTTTGAGCTCAGCCACCACTTGGGCTTGTTCAGCTTGTGAGGCAACAGGTTTTAACACCTCATCCACAGTTTTATTGTCACCCTCAGCGCGTACTGCCGCTAAGATTTGTTCACGCTCTTGCGAACTAATCGCAGGTTCGGTACGCACTGGCTGCACATTGGCAGCAGGAGTCACCGCTACAGGAATACGCGGTGCACTTGGAATATCCGTATTGGCAGCAAACGCAGCTAAAGCAGCCGAGCCTTGAGGCGTGGTGGTGCGTGTTGTGCTTGCTGTTGTCGTGCTTGGGGTCGATGTTACTGCGGTACTGGTCGGTTTTTGTGTATTGGCTAAAACCGGTGGTTGTGTTGTCTTGGTAGGTGTCACAGCCTTAAATGAACCACTTGGTGCTTTAGCTTGTGTGCTTGCCAACATACTACCGCTATGCAGGGTTTTTAAACGTGCATCAATTGTGGGACTCAGATCAGCTGGAATTAAAATTCGCATTGGGCTGCTGGCATCAATATGTTCACCACGATGGCCTGGGTTAAGTTGATATAACTCAGCACGGCTAAGGCCAGTAATACGGGCAATATCATTGAGTGCCACTGGGCCAACCTGAATTTCTCTAAAGTGCGGACGGTTAGCAATTGGCGGCAAGGTCACATTATAGGCACTTGGATTTTTAATAATTTGTGCCACCGCAATAAAGCGCGGTACGTAATACATGGTTTCTTGCGGTAATTTCAGTGACCAATAATCGGTAGGTAAACCTGCAGCCTTGTTACGGTTAATGGCTTGTTGAATACGACCTGGGCCTGCATTATATGAAGCCAGTGCCAATTCCCATGAACCAAACTGGTTATATAAACTCCCTAAAAACTCGTATGCTGCGCGGGTGGATTCCACCACATCACGACGACCATCATATTGACTGGTTTGTTTTAAACCATAAATCTTACCGGTACTTGGAATAAACTGCCACAGCCCTGCTGCTGCTGCCGAACTGGTGGCTGCTGGGTCATATGAACTTTCAATAATAGGTAATAAAGCCAGTTCTGTAGGTAAACCACGGCGCTCCGCTTCCTTAACCGTATGGTACAAATAGCGTGAGGCACGGGCGCTTAATCGATCAATATAAGGTTGACGCGAAATAAACCAACCACGCTGAGCATTAATGCGTGCATCGCTTCGGCTTAAATCCATTTTAAAACCGACCAGCATACGCTTCCAGACGTCGCCATGCTTTAATACCAACAAGCGGTCGCCTTCTACAGCACGCATATCGGTTGCCGAGAGTAAGTCTTCTAAGCCATCCATGCCTGTGGCACCGAGCATCTGTGATTGTTGTGCTTTAGTGGATGATGCTGAAGGTGCGGACGAACAACCGCTGATTCCTAATGCAACCAACGCTGAACCCAATACGGTCAGTTTAAAAAAAGGTCCTTTTGACTGCCACAGCTGCGTGGTTGCTTTATACATAAACAGAATCCAAAACTACGACTAAAATTATTGTTGAGAGTGGTCATTGTAGAGGAGCATGCCCCAGACTCAAGCGGATAATTTAGCGCGATTTGAGGATTAATGTTACAAGAATTTAAAAAAACTCCGCTTAAATGTATGCAAGCACAACACGCTCTGACTTTTCGGTTTACAATGTCGAGTTCTAAATTCTGCTGTTTTTGCCTACGGATCAAGTTATGACTGAAACAATCACTTTATATGTAGATGGCGCCTGTCGCGGCAATCCTGGCCTAGGTGGCTGGGGTGCCTATCTCATTTATGCTGATCAGTCTGAGAAAAAACTCTGTGGTGGTGAACATAATACCACCAACAATCGCATGGAGCTTACCGCTGCGATTGAAGGCATTCGTGCTTGCCCCAAAGAGGCGCACTTGATCATGTGGACGGATTCGACCTATGTACAAAAAGGTATTACCGAATGGATTGTGGGCTGGAAAAAGAAAAATTGGAAAGGCGTTAAAAATCCAGATCTTTGGCAAGCACTAGATCAAATTTGCCAAGGCCGCAGTATTGAATGGCATTGGGTCAAAGGTCATGCTGGACATGCCGGCAATGAAATGGCCGATCAACTGGCCAATTTAGGCGCAGACCAAACTGCACAAGGTCAAAGCACTACACCCCTCATAGCTCCAACAGCACCTGCAGCTGAACAGGATTGGCTCTTAGATGACCCTTTTGGCTTTGATTTGGCAGAAGATATGTTTGATGCCGAAGACCAATTTGAGCCAGAAACCGAAACCGAAACCGAAACCGAAACCGAAACCGAAACCGAAACCGAAACCGAAACCGAAACCGAAACCGAAACCGAAACCGAGCCTAAAGCTCATTCAGCAGTTCATCCACAGATTGTCATGACTGAGGCCAAACTCGATTTACATGGCCCACGTCAGCTCATTTTAGATACTGAAACCACCGGTTTTTATTTCCAAGATGGTGACCGCATTGTGGAAGTCGGTGCAATTGAAATGATTAATCGCAAACTGACCGGTCGCTCGATTCATATTTATATCAATCCAGAAAAACCCGTGGGTGAATCAGAAAATATTCATGGTATTTCTGATGAATTTTTAAAAGACAAACCTAAATATGCCGAAATTGCGGATGTCTTATACGACTATTTAAAAGGCGCTGAAATTATTGCCCATAACGCAAACTTCGATATGAATTTCTTAGACATGGAGTTTGAGCGGGTCGGTTTAGGCAAGTTGTCTGCTGTCTGTAGCGTCACTGATACCTTGGCTATGGCCAAAGCCAAACATCCGGGGCAAAAAAACTCACTTGATGCTTTAGTGCGTCGTTATGAAATTCCAGAGCGTGACCGTACCTTCCACGGTGCCTTACTCGATGCCGAAATCTTAGCCGACGTGTATTTGGCCATGACTGGCGGTCAGGTTGCCTTTGATATTGAAGCACTCTCTCACAGCGAAGAATATAATGCTGGCGGTGGCCGAGTAGTTGAAGGAGATGGTTTGCCGGTGATTTTACCTTCTAGTCATGAATTAGAACAACATGAGAACTGGGTCAATAAATATTTAGAAAAGCATGGTCAACCTTGCTTTTTTGCTAAATAAAACTGCAATATTTGTAACTCTTTTGTATTTAAATACAAAGGAGTTACGTTATAGTGAAAGCAATAAACAAACAGTATGTGTGAGCATACCTTTACGGATAAAACTTTTAGGATAGGTGCAGATCCATGTCTTACCAAACCTCTATTCACTTTGACCCAACAGCCCTACTAATAATAAAAAATGAAGTAGATAGCTCAATTGATCTGGTTGAAGCTGCTGTTAGTAGCTTAGTTGAAGATCAAAACCTACCTTTTGGCATTGAAGACGCGCTGAATCAATTTGAACAATGTGCCCAAGTTTTGGCCCTGATTGACATGCCAAGTGTGGCAAACCTTGCACAATATTGTGCTGAATTAATGCGTAAAATTATGCACCAACCGGATGATATCCATCTACCGGATGTGGTGGCGTTAAGTGATGGAACCAGTTTACTCAAACGTTATATTGAGTTTATTTGCCTACGTGAAGTACAGATTCCACAGTTTTTATTGGCCACGCTCAATCGCCTAGAACTTGCCCTTGGCCGTCCACTTACGCAAGAAGGTCATCAACTGGCACCTTTATTGGCCTGTGTCACCCCAAACTTTCGTTTACCGGATGCACCAGATTTAGAAAAATCAGGCTATGTACAACGTCTTTACAAACTCTCTTTGGTTAAACTGCTGACTGAGCAACACAAAGCACTTGATTTACAAGCCATCAAAATCGTGGCCGCTTATCTTGCCTCTATGAGCACGAATACCCCAAGCCATCAATATTGGCAGCTGTTATTGGTGGCATTTAACTCTATTGAGCAACTGTCTTTAAATGGACCACGTTTACAGAGCATGATTGCCATTGAGCGTAATATTGCAGCGTTTTTAGCAGCGCCACAGCGCTATCAAGCTCCTTTGGATCAAGTGGCGAATGTTTTAAGCTTGTGTCTGAGCCAAGAAACGCCAATGTCCCAGCATATCCGTGAGCAACTTGGTGCTAGTGAAGATTTGCTTAGCGATACACAACTACAGGTCTTTAGCCGTCATTTATATGGTCCAGATTTTAATACTATCCATACCATGACTGAATTGGTTAGCCAAGAAATTAGCCAACTACGCAATGACATTGAATACAACTATCAAAATATGTCACCTGAGAAAGCCCAAGAATTGTCGGCCAAATTCCATGAACTGGCCAATATCTTTATGGTGCTAAATTTAAAAGACGCCGCTCAAGAACTACGTCGTCAAGCCCAATCACTTAATCCAAGCCATTTAAAAGATCCAAACTTTGCGCAGCAAGTCATGAATTGTATTCAATCAACCATGAACTCCATTGGAATTTTAGAGCGCCAACATACCTCTAGTCGTTTACAACTTAGCGTTAACAACATGAACATCTCTTTAGATCGTTTAGATGAAGCGCATGAAGTTTTACTCAATGAGACCAAAGCCTTGATTGAGCTGTCTAGTCAAAGTTTAGTCCAATATTTACAAAGCCAAGACTTAAGCACCTTAGAAGCGATTCCATCGCAATTACGTGAAATTGGGGGTGCCTTATTGTTCCTTAATGCAACATCAGGTCAACGTTCATTGAGCCTTACTGCTGATTTTATCCAAGCACGTTTAGCAGCACAGCAGCCTATTCATCCAACTGAAATGGATGCTTTGCTTGAGCCTTTAGCAAGTGCTGATATGTGGATTGACAATTTGAAAAATAAACAACCTGTTCTGCATAACATGTTTGATGTAGCATTACAAAGTAGTCAAAAACTGAAGAATGTTGCCTAATGTCAATCGCTTATATCTTTCATCAACAACAGCTGTTAGTCGATCAAAATTTTCAATTGCCTGAAGTTGAAAGACTCAGCAGCGATTTGGATTTAAATACGGGCAAGGATGTGATTGCCCGTGACTTACTGCCCGATGAAAGCATTCCTGAAGGTTTGCAATTGGTGCCCATTCGTCAATTGCTTACCCTCTGGAATAGCAAGCAGTTTGAGGATGCTAGCCGTGCTGTACAACTTCTAGAGTGGCGTCGTAATCATAAGTTTTGCAGCCATTGTGGCAACAAAACGGTGCCTCATAGCAAAGAATTTGCCATGATTTGCCCAAGTTGCAATTACCATCAATATCCACGGGTGCAACCTTGTGTGATTACGATTATTACTCGGGGTGATGACGAAGTGTTACTGGCACGTAATGCACGTAATCCACGCCCTGTATATGGTTTGATTGCAGGTTTTGTCGAAGTTGGTGAAACTTTAGAAGAAGCGGTACGCCGTGAAACTTTAGAAGAAGTGGGTATTGAAGTGAAAAACTTGCAATATTTGGCCAGTCAGCCATGGCCCTTTCCCAGTAATTTAATGTTAGCATTTCGTGCAGAATACGCCGGCGGCGAACTTCAATTACAAGAAGAAGAAATTGCCGATGCAGCTTTCTTTAAATTTGATCAACTGCCTGAAATTCCATTTGCAGGCAGTATTGCGCATGCCATGATCATGCATGTCACGCAAGGTCATCCTGTAGCAGACGACAGCAAAGCTTGGCTTTAAGGCAATGCTTGATCTAAAGCCTCTAGAATCTGCTTCTGGGTAGAAAAATAGCGGCAAAACAGCGGTGCCACCGACCCCATCAAACTAATATGCCCAGTACGCGGCACAGTAATAATGGCACTATGATTGCCTTTGGCTTTCAGTGCTTGATCAAAATCAATGGCATTTTTAGGATGCACGATGCTGTCATTGGCTGCCACAAATAAGTAATGTTGAATAGTATTCGCTTCAACAAAATAATAAGGCATGACATGGCGATAATGCAGCGTTTGATCAAAAGCATCCGCACATAAAGGATCACCTTTATAGTCAAAATGATATGGCCCTGCCAAACCAATGACGGCGCGAATATTCTCTCTACATGCCAGTGTATACGGTGTAGGATGATAAAGCGCCGACATGACATTAAATGCCCCTGCGGAATGTCCCATTAGCACAATATTTTGTGTAGAAATCTGATGCTGCTGTTGCTGGGCATGCAAATAGTTTAAAGCCAAGCTTAAATCATCAATTGAGCTTGGAAAAATATGGGCGGGTGCGAGGTGATAGTTAATCACCGCCACATGAAAGCCTTGCTCAGCAAAAGCCGCCCCGACAAAGCGATAATCTTGTTTATCCCCATGTGACCATGCCCCACCATGTACAAATACCAGTAAAGGCTGGCTTGGCCGAGGTTGGTGAGTGACATATAAATCCAGCATTTGCCGTGTGGCTTGCCCATATTTGATGTCACTTTGTAGCTGATAACCTGTTTTCGCAACAAAATGATTGACTGCGTAAGTGCCCAAATCATAAAGACGAAAATCTTTGTAGCGCTCGCGTGCTATAGCAAATTTTTGCTTAAATTGATGTAAATTCAATTTAGAGCCCATAGCTTGGCTCTTGCTGTTCAGGGTCAATCGCAACAGGTGTAGCAACACTTGGTTGTGACACTGGGGCAGTTAAATAATTACTGTTACTATTGGCTTGTTGTTCAATATTATCCACCAAGGTCACAATTTTACTCACGTTACCAACTTGCTGTAACACTCGATTCAAGTCTTCAATTTCAGGGCTATTTAAGCGTCCCATCACATACAAGACGCCATTTTCAGTATGTACACGTACTTTAGAATCTGCCACCACAGGTGCTTTCATCAGTAAGCCACGGGTATTAGCGGTTACAGTGGTGTCTTGCATAATGGTGCTATAACCAATTTGGCTGCCCACCGTAATAAAATTATGTACGGTTTTTACATCAGTCATGGCGCGTACATTGTCTTCTGCCAATTGTTTTAAATGCTGATCAGGCACTTGGCCAGTTAAAAGTACATTGCCATGAAAGCTTTCAACATTGACACGGGATTGATTAAAACGGGCATCGAGCTTATACAGATTAATTTTTGCTGTACGTTCAATTGAAGAGTCAATAAATACTTGACCCAGCGAACGCGCGCCACTGTCCACACCCACAGGCGCACTGCCTGTGCCTTGAGAAATAAAACTCGCACAGCCAGATAAACTGGCCACACATACTACAGTTACAGCAATACGGCTAAACACGCGATCCGTCTCCTCGTCCACTTGTTATTGTCAACATTTTCAAAGCCTAATCAAGTTTGTATCAAAAGTAAAAGCATTTTCAATCCAAGCCAAATCATAAGCGCTAGGCAAAAATGACTGCTGTGGTATTTTTGCAATAGGTTGTAAAAAGTCGATACAAATCACATCAAAACGCAGTGCATATGAGTTAAATTGTGGATATTGCTGTAAAAACAATAAAGCGGTATGCATAATTTTGCCTTGTTTGGCGCGGCTAATGACTTCATTGGCCATTCCCCACTGCGTAGGTTGACGCGCTTTGACTTCCACAAAAATTAATTCATCTTGACGGGTCATAATTAAATCAATTTCACCAAAACGGCTATGATAATTGCGCTGTAGCATCTTAAAACCGTGCCGTTCTAAGTAAGTTTGGGCGTGTTGTTCTGCCCATTGACCCAACATTTGGTTGAAGCTCATTCCTTGTTCCTTAGCAATTGCCTGTAATCTACACCCTCTCAGGCACTATTTTCGGGTAAAATAGCCGATTGCCTGTATTTTTATTGTTGAGGAGAGTTGCATGAGTGCTCAGTTATTTGTGGTCGCTACGCCAATTGGGCATTTAGATGACATCACCTATCGTGCGATTGACGTATTAAAGTCGGTCACTATTATTGCCGCTGAAGATACCCGCACCTCAGCGCAACTGCTGAAACATTTTAATATTAATACGCCTTTGACCGCCTGTCATGAGCACAATGAAAGCAACAAGATTGATTTGCTGATTCAGCGTTTATTAAATGGTGAAAACATGGCGCTCATTAGTGATGCAGGAACGCCTTTGATTAGCGATCCGGGTTTTAAATTGGTACGGGCCGCACAAGAAAACGGTATTCGTGTGATTCCTGTCCCTGGGGCATGTGCAGCCATTGCTGCCCTAAGCGCTGTGGGCCTACCAAGTGACCGCTTTAGTTTTGAAGGTTTTTTGCCCTCTAAGCAATCTCAACGCTTGTTACATCTCAATCGTTTAAAAGATGAAACACAAACTTTAATTATTTATGAAGCGCCACATCGTATTTTAGATTGTGTACAAGATATGGCAGATGTATTCGGTGGCGATCGTCCTGTAGGTTTTGCGCGTGAGATTACCAAAACCTTTGAAACCATTAAAAAAATGACTTTGGCTGACTTGGTAGAATTTATTAAGAATGACCATCATCAGCAAAAGGGTGAAATTGTGTTAGTCATTGGTGGTGCTACAGTTGAAAAAGATTTAGAACAAGAAAAACTCGATCAATTATTAACGCGTTTATTGCAAGATTTATCGGTCAAAGCTGCTTCGCAGTTGGCAGCCGATTTAACGGGTATTAAAAAGAAAGTCGCTTATCAACGTGCACTAGAGCTCACCGACAAAGCATAAAAAAAGGCCTCGCAATTGCGAGGCTTTTTTTAGTCACGTACATTTTCATCGGCAGGCACTTCGGTGATACGACCACCCCGTGCTAAGAATGCTGCCACTTCATCTTCTAAAGCTTGGCGTTGCTTTTGTTTCGCCGTTACAGTGAGTGTTTCTGCTTCAGCAAGATCTGTATCGCTTGGTGCATCTTCACTGACACTCGCGCCTTTTTCTGCGGCTTTCGCTTCGTCTTCGTCTACCGCAATTTCGTCTACTTCATCATAATCATTGGCATCAGTCATTATAATCTCCCCAGAATGACATCATCTTTAAATTATGAAGAAATTTAGCAAGCAATTGGCCTTTCGCCTAGTAGTATGAGTAACAAAATTGTACTTTTTTTAATCAAAATCGTAACCATTTCTTGATGACTGCACAAAAAACGAGTGACTTAGGCTATATAGCATAACGAGTATTTTTCAAACCATTTAAACCGGCCGCTTGCTGCATAAATAAATCTTTAGCTAACGCAGACTGCTCAACGGTTTTTAGCCCAAAATTACGTGCCCAAACCACAGGGGTCAAACGACTTGTTTCTAGCCAACCCAGTAGCGACATACTGTGCATCATGGCTTCATTTTGCCCTTTACGTCGATGTTCATAATGTCTTAAGGTTTGTAGATGCGCCCACACGCCACGTTCACGATCGCGTAATAAGGCATCACAGAGTACCGCAGCATCAAGGCAACCAATATTCACCCCTTGACCTGCCAACGGATGAATCACATGCGCAGCATCCCCAATCAGCGCTAAACCATCGCGTACATAGGTTTTGGCTGCACGGGCTTTAAGCGGGAAAGTCGCACGCGGTGTCGCTTGTAATACTGCGCCTAACATATGCTGACTTTCTAAGCTGAGTAATTGGCAAAATGCAGCATCATCTAAGTTGGCATATTCTTCGGCATAGTCATCAGGCAAGGTCCAAACAATCGATTGCCAATAGCCGTCTTGTTCAGGCTGCAAACTTGCCATAGGTAAGTAGGCCAAAGGACCCGTTTCTAAAAAGATCTGCCGTGCCACATGTTGATGTGGCTTTTCGGTACGAATCGCGCAGCTTAAACCAGCCTGTTGATAATCTAAGACATCTAAGTCTATAAAGGCCTGTTCACGCACAAAGGAATTAGCACCATCAGCACCAATCACTAACTTGGTGGTGAGCTTTGTGCCATCTGCTAAATGAATAAACCAGACGCCATTGCCCTGCTCAACGCGCAGCACCTTGACGTGGGTACGGTAATCCTGCACCGCGCTTTGCATTTGGCTTTGAATCGCGAGATTTAAAATGCTTGGCTCAACCATTGACCCTAAAATATGCGCTTGCCACGGCGTCTGAGCACTTGCTTGCCCAAACATAATCTCACCATAGCCATTTTTATTCCACACCTGCATGCCGCTATAGGGCATGTGACGTGCAATATGCGCCCATACGCCAGCGGTTTTAAGTAAATGAATACTAGCTTGGCTTAAAGCCAACACCCGTGAATTGGGCTGCGCTAACACACGTTTAGCCTCCAACACAGGCGCTGCATCTAAAACCGTCGCTTGTACCCCGCCCTGCGCCAGCAATAGTGTAGTAAGACCACCTACTAGACCACCGCCAATAATGACAACGTCTAAGACCTGATCTGTCATGCTTTAAGCCCCATGGCATAGTTGGCAACTAAGGGTTTAAAGCCCGGAATGGTTTCAAATGCCACAAGACCTGTGTTACGAATCAGTTTTAAAATAATATTTTGATTGCTAAAACCGCGCACCACTAAATCACAAAAACGGATCACGCGTTGTTGATCTTTGAGTCTGGCTTGCTCATAAGCTTTGAGCATACTTGGTTCACCAATATCGCGTTGCTCGGCCAATTGCTCGGTCAAGAAACGGCGCAACACATACGCATCACGTAAACACAAGTTAAAGCCTTGGCCTGCTACAGGATGAATAGTATGCGCTGCATTGCCCATCAATACCACACGCCCCACGGCTTGTTTTTCGGCTAACACTTGTGACAATGGATAACTAAAACGTTTACCGGTTTTTTCAAATTTACCTGCGCGGTCGCCATAGGTTTGCTGTAAAGCATTTAGGAACTGCTGATCATTTTCTTCACCCAGCCACTCATGCTCGGTGCCTTTTTTGACCGGCCACACCACAGAACGACGATATTCACCCGGTACAGGCAACAAAGCCAATGGCCCTAAGGCACTAAAGCGTTCAAAACCAATATGTTGATGTGGCTTTGAGGTTTGTACAGTCGTGACAATGGCAACTTGGTCATATTCATGGGTAGAAAAACCAATGCCTAAAGCTTTACGACAGAATGAATCACGTCCGTCGGCGGCAATCACCAATGGCGCTGCAATCTTTAACATTTCATCAGCACGTTTAGCTTCAATGTAAGCGTGGTCTTGATCTTGCGTTAATGCGGTCACTTGTACCCCATCAATCAGTTCAATATTTGCATGCTGCCGCGCTTGGCTGAGTAGAATACGACCAAGCCATGCATTTTCAATCACTTGACCAAAGCTTTCGACTTTTTCTTTTTCAGCAATTAAGCGTGCCTTACCAAAACTGCCTTGTTCGCTAATATCCACTTGTAAAATTGGAGTGGCATATTGTTGCAAGACATCCCATAAACCCAATTCTTGATAAATTTGTACACTACGACGTGACAATGCAGTATTTCGGGCATCAAAACTTGAGTGATACGGGGCTAAATTGGCATCATCATAATTTGGATATGAAATCGCTTCTAACAGCTTCACATGAATGTCAGCTTTGGCCAGCATGAGTGCCAAACTTAAGCCCACCATTCCACCACCAACGATGACAACTTGTTGTTGCAACATATGCATTCCCTAAAATAAAAAAGTCTTATTATGCTTGCGCCATCAGCGCTTCGATATCTTCTACTGTTTTGACCACAGCTTGAGTTAGTACCAATGGGCCATTGGCAGTTGCCACTACATCATCTTCAATACGAATACCAATACCACGCCATTTTTCATCGACTGTCTCATCGTCTGGCGCGATATAAAGTCCTGGCTCTACTGTGACCACCATACCTTCTTCGTAGTTACGCCATTCACCATCGACTTTATAGCGTCCAACGTCATGCACATCCATACCGAGCCAATGCCCTGTACCATGCATATAAAATTGACGATAAGTTTCTTGGGCAATAATTTTTTCTTTATCGCCTTGCATAATGCCTAGATCAAGTAAGCCTTGTACCAAAATATCCACTGCTACATGGTGCGGCTCTTTATAAGAATTACCAACTTGTACTGCATTAATCGCGGCAATTTGTGCATCTAATACAATGTTATACAGGGCTTTTTGTTCTGGGCTAAATTTACCATTCACTGGGAAAGTACGGGTAATGTCTGAGGCATACAGTTCATATTCACAGGCTGCATCAATTAAAACCAAATCACCGTCTTTCAGCTCTTGGTTATTTTCCACATAATGCAAAATACAGCCATTTTGACCACCACCGACAATACTGTTATATGACGGCACGCAACCATGTTGACCAAATACATAGTTGAGCTCAGCTTCCAGCTGATACTCCATCATGCCCGGTTTCACCGCTTGCATCGCACGGGTATGTGCTTGGGCAGAAATGTCTGAGGCAATTTGCATTAAGGCAATTTCTTGCGCGTCTTTATGCAGGCGCATTTCATCTAATAATGCATCAAGTTGCACAATTTTTTCTGGGGCACTGGTGCCACGGCGTGATTCACCGTTGGCACTGGCAATCCATTTGGCTACCCGTGCGTCAAATGCTGCATTTTGACCCACGCGATAATACAACTGATCTTTATCGAGAAACTTCTCAATGATTTCTTCGTCAAGTAGCTCAATGGCATAGGCTTCATCAGCCTCAAAGTCGTCAATCGCGCCATCGACCCCTGCACGATAACCATGCCAAATTTCCATGTCACGATCACGTTCACGGCAGAACAAGCTATAGCTATAACCTTCCTCGAGATCATCAAAGGTTTCAATCACTGCCACAGCTTCAGGTTCAGCAAATCCAGTTAAATAGAAAAAGCTACTATCGGCACGGAATTTGTAATCGGCATCACGGTTACGCATATACACCTGATTGGTGGCAATAATCGCAATACTACGTGGTCCCATCTGTTCGGCTAAACGATCACGACGGGCTTGAAAATCAGCTTGAGTCAGTTTTGTCATTGAGAAGTTCTTCTTAAAAAGTTGTGTTTGCCTTAGCTTGGACGATGCGGGGTAAACATTTCCACCACATCTTGTGCAGTTTCACCATTCATCGCTGCAGCAATACGAGATTTTGCTTGGTAATTTTGTAACAAAGAACTCTCAGCCACTGCAACCTTTTTACGTCCCATCGACAAGCTAATTGGAATTAAACGTACAAACTCATACAACTCAAGATAGCTTTGCTCACCCTCTTCGTCATTGTCTGATTCGTCAAATTCAACCGCCGCAACATCTTGCAGATGTTCAATTAATTCTAGTTCATCAGGACGGATATGACCTGATGCCAAACCAAAACCTAGCACCACGCCTGCAGCCCAATCCGCCAAGGCTTGTACACGCTCTGCGAGAGGATGTTCATCATCTGGCAGCAAAGGTAAATAATCCAGCTCATCTTCAGATAAAGCATGTGAGATATCTTCACCTTCTTGTGCCAATAGCTCTAAGCCTTCATCATCAAGTGCGGGCACATTGAGTGTAGCTAGGATTTGCTGCCATTCATCTGCCGTTGGTGACTCAGTCACACACACCACACCTGTAACTAAACCATGTAATTCGCTTGGGCTTGAAATTTCTTCAATCTCAGCAAAATTACCTTCCCACTCGTTCCAACCTGAAATATCGTCTTGCATTCGCTTATCCAATCTCTATACTTCGTATATATTACCTTTGTTTGCAATACTGTGCGACTCCGTTATGTTAGAAGAATTACAGCGTCTTCAGGCGCATATTGGTGCGTTAAAGACGCGCCTTGATCACTATGAGCAAGAAAATCAACTGCTGCATAGCGCCAAAGCAACCGAGGCCGAGCAACATCATGCCGAAATTGTGCAAAAAACTGGCATTATCACGCAAAAGCAGCAGGAAATTGATCAACTGACTGAAAAAGCCAGCCAAACTAATAAGCAATTGAAGCAAATGACTCACGATGCTGCCGCACTTGCTGATCGATATAATCGTTTAGAAAAAAGCTGTACTGATCTAAAAAACCGCTTTCAAGAGATTTTATCAGAGCGTAATGAGCTGCGTACGCTACAAGAAAAGTTACAAAATGAGCAGCGCCAAAGTCAGCTAGAAATTAATGCTTTGCAACAAGAACGTGGCCGTTTGCTACAAAAAAATGAATTAGCACAAGCCAAAGTGGAAGCCATTATTCAACGCTTAAATATTTTGGGAACTGCTCAAGATAAACATGCCGATGAAATTGGCAAATTAGCTGAACTCAGCGATCGGAATGAGGGCGTATAAATGAGTGAGCAAATTCCCGTAGAACTTCGTGTACTTGGACACAGTTTTCGTTTAGCTACAACACCAGAAAAACAGCCTGAGCTTGAACGTGCAGTTGAACTGTTAAACGAGAAATATGAAGAGTTTCGTCGTAAAGCACCACGCATGGAACCAAGTAAGTTGATTATTATGGTGGCCCTAGAATTAATGCAAGAAGTGTTATCATTAAACAAAAGTGTACAAGAATATGAACACTGCGAAATTTTGCTCAGCAATGTATTAGCTGAGTTGGATCAATATGTTGCTGAAAAAAATCCACTGCCACAAAGCAATTAATTTTGTACAAACTCTAGACAGTTGTAATGCAAGTTTACATTGTTTGGCATACAAAAAGTTGCCAAGCGCATAACTTCAGTTATACTTGCCCTACGTCTGAGGTGTACGCCAGCGGGTCTATTCCCCTGAGCCGATACTTAAACTTACGGATTGTGTTCTGCATATTTAGAGCGTATGCCCACCTCGAGTGGGAAACCCAGCAAGTATGCGTCGCGTCCACCTTGAACTCTTCGGGTTCAAGGGTAATGACATGCAGCGGCACCGTCGGATAAAAAATTCTGTAAAAATCCCAGCATCTACAGCTGGGATTTTTTTGCCTTATACAAAACGCGGCATACCTATCTTATGGGGCTCACTAAAAGTTTAACCCCCTAGCATACGGTGGTGCTCAGCTTCAGCTTGACGTAATTCATCATAATAAGCAGGGTTAAAACTACATGCACTGAACAATGTTGCCAATAATGCAACGTAAATCACCTTTAACATAGCTCGACCTATCTGAGTTCATGAGAAGACTTTTCTTGACTACGCAATATAAATAAAACACAAAGATAGGTAAAACCATTTAATTGAATAAAATTAATCTAAAAAACAAATTAAACCTTTGCTACATTTTTGTGACTTAACTCAACACAATCATGGCTTAAAATAAATGCTCTGTTAAATACAGAAATACAGTAGGCAAGGATTGTCCTACATGAGTAAAACAACAATCAAACGCTCAAACTTCCTTCCACACTTCTGACTTTATAAACTTTGTTATATTTTGAGCGCTATTGATACCAACTGTATAGGTGGATCTATGTTGAACTATAAAATATTACTCCTCACAGCCTCAGTTTTGGCTTTAGCCGGTTGCCACAAGCAAGTTAAACCACCCTCCTACATTGAAGTTCCACCCACTCAACCTGGTTCACCACCAGTTGATTACATTAACTTAACTTCAGATACTTTATTTAAATTTAATGGCTCGAGTTCAAACGATCTATTACCTGCAGGCCGCGCCAAATTAGATGAAATTGCCCAAGGTCTAAAAGCGCGTTATGTCTCGATTCAACATATTGAATTGGTGGGTCATACCGATCGCCTAGGACAGGCTCAATACAACTATAACTTAGGAATGAAACGTGCTAAAACTGTCTATGATTATTTACACAGTCGTGGTATTCCAACCACCATCATGTCCTACAAGAGTGCGGGCGAGAATCAACCTGTAACCGATGGTTGTCCAAATGTCAGCCCACGCGCTAATTTAATTCAATGCTTACAACCAGATCGACGAGTTAGTATTGGAATTCAAGGGGTTAAACGTTAATTTTCATGTAAAAACTCAGCTAATTTAGCTGAGTTTTTACTTTAATATTCAAGTTAATCATTTCACAGCATTTATTTAAAATTGTTACATACATCACAATAAAAGGCTTTTTTTTTAAGATTAAGTCATTTTTTTCTGCTTAAGCTTATTTTTTTTACCAAAATATTTTTTTATTTTACATAGACTTATTTAGGTATCTACATTTTATTCAGTTTTAGCTAGTGTTCATAATTTATACATTGATCTAAAATAATCACAAGGTCATCAGACTGTAATCTTACGAGAGCATTTTGTTAAGCCAAGAGCTAGAAAAAATCATTTAAATAAGTTAACCATACTTGGCTATAAAATGTACTAAAAACTATAAGCGGATGCGCGCAGCATTGCAGTGTATTCAAGTGAAAATAACAACTATAGGTTGAACTATGTTAAATAAAATCATCATTGCTTCGGCGCTCGTCGTGGGACTGTCTGCCTGTACGAGCAAGCCTTATGACTATAGCCAGCCCCCTAAACCGGCTGATTATAGTAAGCCGGCAAACATCTATCCACCGTTTCAAGTTCAACATGCAGGCGCTAAGCCGCTTTATGTACAACGTGATAGTAAGCTATGCCCACCTGATACTTTAGATAAGCAAAAATGTCCAACTTATTTTTATATCAATGATCATAAAGTTGCCGACTTTTACGCCAACAACACCGGTTCTTTCTACGTTAAGCCAGAAACGTATACCTTAAAAGTACGTAACTGTAACACGGGTAAATGTTTGGTGGATGAAGTCAAAATCTGTGTCAATGATGGCTTACGTGACAATAAGCTTGTGTTATCTTTAGACGAAAATAACCGTCCAATTATTAACCACAGCAGTGGCAGCAAAAATATTAACTGTGAAAAACCAGTACCACCACCACCGCCACCACCAGAGTTCATCAACCTAGCAGCAGATACCTTGTTTAAGTTTGACAAATACAATGCTGAAGACTTATTACCAGCAGGTCGTGCTAAGTTGGACGAAGTGTCTGATGTGATCCGCAATGGTTATGTTTCTGTACATTCTATTGAGTTAATTGGTCATACTGACCGTTTAGGTTCAGATCAATACAACTATACCTTAGGTATGAACCGTGCTAAGACAGTACGTGAATATTTAGCAACACGTGGCGTACCTGCGCATTTATTAACCCATTCAAGTGCTGGTGAAACTCAACCTGTAACCAATGGCTGTCAAGGTGTAGCACCACGTGCGAAGTTAATTGAATGTTTACAACCTGATCGCCGTGTAACCGTCGCGATTCGTGGTGTAAAAAAAGTAAAATAATTCTATGATCCTGAGTTTAGCTTTAAGCTCAGGATTTTCTTCTCAGGCTATAAAGCTTATATTGGCTTTATAGCCTTATGATTTCCGCCCTGTTCTATGTCTTTAACACTGTCTCAATTACGCCGACAATTGCGTCAACAACGTCGTCGCATTTCTTCTTTCAAACAACGTCAATCTCAACAACAGACTTTTGCACGCTTACGCCGTCACGCTATTTTTAAGCACAGTCAGCATATTGGGGTGTACTTGCATGCTTTTGGTGAAATTCATACTCAACAATTAATCATGGAATGCTTTGCTTTAGGCAAACAGGTGTATTTACCGATGATTTGCAATATGAATCAGCATTTGGTGTGGGTAAAAATTTCTAAGCAACAATATATCAATCGACGCTTTGCCATGCATCGTTTAGGCATGCAACAAGCCATGCAAAACCGCGCTCGTGCTGTCACTCAACTAGATTTACTGATTATGCCCTTATTGGCTTGTGACCTGCTTGGGACACGGCTTGGCATGGGGGGTGGTTTTTATGATAAAACCTTATCACGCGCAGCGAAAAAACCCTATCGTTTGGGTTTAGCCCATGATTTTCAGCTACTCACGACTCCCCTGCAACGAGAAGCTTGGGATCAGCCCTTAGATGCCTTAGTTACGCCACAACGTTTTCTCACTTTTAAGCGCTAATCTTAAGATAACACTGCAATTTTTATGATTTTCATAGAAATTATTACATTTTACCCTTGTATTTTTAAAATTACCCATCACTATTAAATCATGGCAACACCGTTGTCACCTAGGAGTGCCCATGTCTGAAATTATGATGAATGAAGAAACCTTAGCACTAGAGGTGCCAAGCATATTACCTCTTTTAGCGCTACGTGATGTTGTGGTGTATCCACACATGCAAATTGCGCTGTTTGTTGGTCGTGAAAAATCGATCAATGCAGTTGATGTGGCGCGTAACAGTGACAATCTTGTATTTGTAGTTGCACAAAAAGATTCGCTTACAGAAGAAATTGATCACGATAATTTATATCAATACGGTACTGTCGCGAAGATTGTGCAAGTTGTAAATCACGAAAATGATGAAAACTGTATTAAGGTCCTCATAGAAGGCCTACACCGCGCCAAACTAGAACGCATTATCGACCAAGACAGCTATTTAACTGCTGAGCATAGTTTAAGCCCAATGAGCGTGACGCTTGAGCAAGAAACTCAAGAAAACCATCTGCTTGAATTACGTGCTTTATTTGCCCAGTATGCAGAAGCAAAATTACGTAATGCGCGTGAATTGATTGCAGCTGCCAATAAAATTGATGACTTATTGCAGTTATTGTTCTTTGTTGCGACTCGTGTTCCACTGAATATTGATGTAAAACAAAAGTTCTTAGAACATGACGAGTTTGCAGCACATTTAACTGAACTGATGACTTATTTGCTACAACAATCTGAAGAACAACAGATTGAGCAAACTTTGCATGATTCAGTGAAACGCCAAATGGAAAAAAATCAGCGCGAATACTTCTTAAATGAAAAAATGAAAGTCATTCAGCGCGAACTTTCTGATATGAATGGCGGTGCTGAAGATGATGTCGCTGAAATTGAACGTCGTTTAAGCGAAGCAGATTTACCTGAACATGTGCGTAAAAAAGCTGAAAATGAATTCCGTAAGTTAAAAGCGATGCAACCTGCTTCAAGCGAAGCAGCTGTGGTGCGCAATTACTTAGAAGTGATTCTTGATACCCCTTGGAATAAAGCCAGTAAAGTTAGTATTAACTTAAACAAAGCCCAAGAGATTCTAGATTCAGATCATTACGGGTTAGACGACGTGAAAGATCGCATTGTCGAATATCTTGCAGTGCAATCACGCGTGAAAAAATTACGTGGCCCGATCCTATGCTTAGTGGGTCCTCCAGGTGTGGGTAAAACTTCACTGGGTGAATCTGTAGCAAAAGCCACAGGTCGTGAATTTGTGCGTATGGCACTTGGCGGCGTACGTGATGAAGCCGAAATTCGTGGTCACCGTCGTACTTATATTGGTGCGATGCCAGGTAAAATTGTGCAGTCACTCAGCAAAGTTGGTGTAAAAAACCCACTGTTCTTACTCGATGAAATCGATAAGATGGCGCAAGACTACCGTGGCGATCCTGCATCTGCCTTACTTGAAGTACTTGATCCATCACAAAACAGTAAGTTTAACGATCACTATCTTGATCTAGATTTAGACTTATCTGAAGTGATGTTTATCTGTACTGCCAACAGCATGAATATTCCTGAAGCACTGCTTGACCGTATGGAAGTGATTCGTCTACCGGGTTATACCGAAGATGAAAAAGTCAATATTGCTGAACGTTACTTAGTACCAAAGGCTATTAAGAACAATGGCCTACGTGCTAAAGAGCTGACTGTGCATGAAGAAGCGATCCGTGACATCGTACAACGCTATACCCGTGAAGCAGGTGTACGTAGCTTAGAGCGTGAAGTCTCAAAAATTGCGCGTAAAGTGGTCAAAGAAGCGGTTAGCAAGAAAGCTAAAAATTTACAACTTGAAGTCAACTCAAGCAATCTGCCAGAGTATTTAGGTCCACATAAATTTGACTTTGGTATGGCGGAAGAAACTCCAGAAGTCGGCCGTGTCAATGGTTTAGCATGGACTTCTGTAGGTGGTGAGTTACTCACTATTGAAGTTGCAGCAGTTCCTGGTAAAGGTAAATTTATTACCACAGGTTCTTTAGGCGATGTGATGAAAGAATCCATTACAGCAGCGATGACTGTAGTGCGTACCCGTGCTGAAGAACTGGGCATCGAAGCATCACGTTTTGAAGAAACCGATGTGCATGTACATTTACCCGAAGGTGCGACCCCTAAAGATGGTCCATCAGCAGGTTTAGCATTAACCACTGCGCTGGTATCAGCATTTACCAAAATTGCGATTCGTCCAGATATCGCGATGACGGGTGAAACCAGCCTTGGTGGCCGTGCGATGCGGATTGGTGGTCTAAAAGAGAAGTTATTGGCTGCACATCGTGGTGGTGTGAAACTGGTGTTTATTCCGCAAGATAACGTGCGTGATTTAGCGGAAATTCCAGACAATGTTAAAGCAGGTCTTGAAATTAAAGCGGTAAAATCAATTGATGAAATTTTACCTTTGGCTTTAGTGGAACAACCGAAACCATTGGCCAAAGCACCTTTAGTCAAGGCAACTAATGAAGAGAAAGTTGCGCGTCATTAATTGAGACATCATGTTAAGCAAAAAGAGCGCCACGGCGCTCTTTTTTTATGTAACTTTTTATTTTCTAAACTTGCAATCTAACCTATTTAACCGCACTTTATAACAGGTAATCAAAATACCTTGTTGTATTGTTTTGGTCATCTGTGTCTCCAGACAGATGATCTTTTTAATCGCAGTCCTTTGGCTTTTAAGGACTGCGTTTTTTATGCTTACTGGCTGATACTTTTCACCAAAGCATTGACCAAATTTGCCATTTTTTTATAATCCAAACGTTGAATTTCTACTTCAGCACGGTATTGATTTTTATTACGATATTGACCGGTATCGGTAATTAAAACTGCTGGTAAATCATGTTTCCAATAGCTCAGATGATCCGAATCTTCAAAGATCTTCAGCACAGGTAAACTAAAGCGTTCACATGCCAATTGTTGCATATTTTGACAATACTGCACTGCAATATCACGTGAGGTAATATTGCTCACAACTGCTATAAAATTAGCATGTTCTGGATACAGCCATTTGAGTCCAATCGGATATTCTTGTACGGCAGCATGCTCATAAAACCCAATTTGGTCCAATACATAAATGGCTTGAACGGGTTCCTCGCTCGCCACTAAAGTTTTAGCATGGCGCATACTGCCCATTTGTTCAGTATTAACATACGGTGCAGCGCCCAAGGTATAAAATACAAATTCAACATTATGCTTTAAGCTATTTTTATTTTGACTTAATACGTGTGCAGCCTCGACCACACCTGCCACGCCAGAAGCATTGTGATTGACACCACGGCTTTCACCTTCCACATCGTAATGCGCACCAATAACCACCTTATTGGGATGACCGGCATTTAAACGACAAATCACATTACGATATTGCTTTTGATTCAAATTAAAATTTTGATAATGACACGGAATCGCAAATAATCTCATTTGCTCTGTCAGCCATGCTGCTGTGCGATTGAGCTCCTGTGGATGTTTATAATTTCGTGCATATTGCATTGGTCCTACTACTTGAGTGAGGAATAACTTAATATTGTCTGCGTCTGCTTGGGGGGCTACAGCGTGGGCTGTGGCTAATGTTGCAGCCCAAACTCCAATAAAACATCCGATAATCAAACGCATTTGTTTTTATTCCATGATCAATGTTGTTGCTTTTTTCTTCTATAAAACATAAATCCTGCCTGCTTTTCAAGAGGCTTTTTCCTAAAGTCGCACGCGCGGTATATACTGAGCATTGGATTGATAGGCAAGCATTACGTATGAAAATTCGTATTTTAACCATTGGGCAAAAAATGCCAGCATGGGTTCTGACTGGTTTTGAAGATTATTTCAAACGCATTCAACCATTTGTACAAACACAAATTGTTGAACTACCAATGGCCAAACGCGGTAAAAATGATTCTGAGGCGGACATTTTAAAATACCGTAATATTGAAGGTGACAGCATTTTAAATGCCATGAAGCACAATGAAGTTTTGATTGCTTTAGAGGTGGGTGGTCGTGAATTTAGCACCGAAAAACTGGCTGAAACTATGAAAGGCTGGATGCTTGAAGGCAATGATATTGTACTGGCGATTGGTGGCCCAGATGGTCATTCTGAGGCTGTCCGTAAAGCCGCGGCATGGCATTGGTCGTTATCTAAGCTTACTCTACCGCATCCGATGGTACGGGTGATGCTGATTGAACAACTGTATCGTGCTATGAGCATTAACAATAATCACCCTTATCACCGTGCTGGGTAACGTTTTATATTTAGAACGATATGTTGAAAAACTCACGCTTTCTTGCAACGCAGACATTTGACACAATCCTGTTAATGATTGAATTTGGTATTTAAGTATGCAGCGACACACTCTCCCCGGCTTATTTATTTCTCATGGCTCTCCAATGCTTGCGATTAATCCTGAGCAAGTCGGGCCTGCATTACAACGTTTAAGTCTGAATTTACCTAAGCCACAGGCCATTATTGTGATGTCTGCGCATTGGGAAAGCCAAGCGTTAGAAGTGAGTACAGCAACGCGCCCTGATACATGGCATGATTTTCGTGGCTTCCCTGCTGAACTTTACGAGATTCGTTATCCCGCGCCCGGTGCTCCAGAAATCGCTGAGCAGATTTTACAGCGTTTCAATCAAACAGGTTTAGCTGCGCATGCCAATAGCAGTCGACCCCGTGATCACGGAGTATGGATGCCACTTTTACATCTGTATCCTGAGGCAGACATTCCGGTCATTGAAATCTCTTTACCCATGCACATGAGCAGTCAAGAGATTTATCAAATTGGACAATGCTTAGCAGAGTTTCGTCAACAACAAATACTCTTAATTGGTTCTGGCAGTATTACCCATAATTTACGTGAATTGGCCTGGGATGGACGTCCTGCTCAAGTGCCGGAATGGGCTTCGACTTTTCGTAACTATGTGGTGCACAAGTTACAACATCACGATATAGATGCAGTGCTCGATTGGCAGAACATTCCCTTTGTCGCTCGAAATCACCCGACTATTGAGCATTTTGCACCGCTGTTTTTTGCTATGGGCACCGGGCCACGCTTTAGTATTGTGCATAGCAGCTTTAGCATGGGTGCCTTAGGCATGGATATCTATCGTTTTGACTAAGCTTAAACCCAAGCTGAGAACGGATACATTTTGCTACTAAATCAGGCAGAGTATCCGTTTTTTTTTGATTATATTAAAATCTATACATTCAACATAATAGAAGACGTATCTCATGCGCTTATCTTATTTCGCTATTCTTTTATTGCCCTTGTCTTTGGTCGCTTGCCAAGCAAATGACATTCAAACTGTACGAGATCATGCCGTGCAAATTTTACAACATCAAAATCCAAGTAAAACACTGAGCGCCTATACTTGGCAAACAGACACTGGGGCAAAAAAGCCCATGTTGTTACGCTTTGGTTCAGATGGTCGCTTAACTGTTAGCACCACCTGTAATACGCTCTCTACCGCATGGCGAGTAGAGAATAACGAGGTCATCACAGGCAATACCATGATGACCCAAATGGCCTGCTCAGCAGCAGACATGCGTCAAGAAGCAATTGCTGCTAAGTTGCTAAACGATCGAAAAGTACCTTTTATTTTAGATGCTACAGATCGTCAAAAGCCCACCTTAACTTTAATGGATGCCACCGGACAGCGTTATGTATTTAGCGGCACCATGACTGCGGAAACACAATATCAAGGTGAAGGTCAAACCATGTTCTATGAAATCCATCCCAATACCAAGGCCTGTACAGGGGTGGTACGTCAGCAATGTTTACAGGTCAAAGAAATTCGCTATAACCCACAAGGCCTAAAAACCTATCAAGATGCCAATTGGAGTTTGTTCTATGGACAGATTCAAGGCTATGAGCATCATCCAAAAGAACGTCAAGTGATTCGGGTTAAACGTTATGAGATTAAAAATCCTGCTGCCGATCAATCTAAATATGCCTATGTGTATGATATGACCATTGAACGCAGCTTAATCAAATAATCGAGCTATAAAAAAACCGCTCTAATGAGCGGTTTTTTTTCAGATATCAACTAATTCAAAATTAGTAAACACCTTGCGCGAGCATCGCATCAGCAACTTTTACAAAGCCTGCAATGTTCGCACCATCAACATAGTTCACAGTACCGTCTTCTTTGGTACCAAATTTCACACAGTTGCGGTGAATTTCTTTCATGATCGCATGTAAACGCTCATCAACTTCTTCAAAAGTCCAACCTAAACGCAATGCGTTTTGAGACATTTCAAGACCAGAAGTCGCGACACCACCTGCGTTTGATGCTTTACCTGGTGCATAAAGAATTTTCGCTTCTACGAATTTCTCAACGGCAGCCAAAGTTGATGGCATGTTTGCGCCTTCAGCAACACAGATGACACCATTTGCAAGAAGTTTGTCTGCGTCATCAGCATCTAACTCATTTTGAGTTGCGCATGGCAATGCGATATCGCATTTGATACCCCAAGGGCGTTCGCCTTCAAGATATTCAAAGCCATGTTTAGATGCGAACTCTGAGATACGACCACGTTTCACATTTTTCAGTTCCATCACTTCAGCTAAAAGCTCTTCTGTGAAACCATCTTTCACATAAACAGTACCCGCTGAGTCAGATAATGATACTACTTTAGCACCTAAATACATTGCTTTTTCAGCAGCATATTGTGCAACGTTACCTGAACCTGAAATGGTCACGACTTTATCTTTAAAGCTTTCACCGCGAGTTTTTAACATTTCTTCAGCAAAGTAAACTGTACCGTAGCCTGTTGCTTCAGGACGTGCCAGTGAACCACCGAAAGTTAAACCTTTACCTGTGAATACGCATGAAGTGTCATTGCTGAGCTTCTTCATCATACCCGCCATGTAACCCACTTCACGGCCACCTACACCAATATCACCGGCTGGGATATCTGTGTTTGAGCCTAAGTGACGGTATAATTCGATCATTAAAGCTTGGCAGAAACGCATGATTTCGCCTTCAGACTTACCTTTAGGGTCAAAGTCTGAACCGCCTTTACCACCACCCATAGGAAGTGTTGTTAAGGCATTCTTAAAGGTTTGTTCGAAACCTAGGAATTTTAAAATTGAAAGGTTTACAGATGGATGAAAACGCATACCACCTTTAAACGGACCAATTGCTGAGTTGTACTGTACACGGAATGCACGGTTTACATGGGTTTGACCTTGGTCATCTACCCAAGAAACGCGGAACTGAATCGCACGTTCTGGCTCGACTAAACGCTCAAGCAAACCGTGGTCTGCGTATTGAGGGTTTTTTTCAATGAATGGCCAAAGACTGGTCATTACTTCTTCAACGGCTTGAAGAAACTCTGGTTGATGTGCGTCACGTGTTTTAACGTAATCTAGGAAGTCGTTAAGGCTGTTGTATTTCAACGCTTAATCCTCAGCAGATAAATGGATCAAAATTGGTCAAAATTTCAATCAATGATGTATTTTGGCGCAGACAATTTAATATCTTTTGTTAACAATCAGCAATAGTTTTTTGAAAAAAACTTTTTTTTAGATTTAATTACAACCATTTAAATTAATTATTGCGACTTTTTTTCATAAGTTATACAACTTTTTCTTATTAATTTTTTCCGAAAAATCGCGCATTTATAAGGCACAAGTTGACCCATTTTTGCGCAAAACATTTCATTTAAAAACATGCTAATATGCACACTTTCTTCTCCTGATTAATTCTTGTTGCGCCGATGGGCAAGATCACGCTATGAACGCTCAAATTTCTCTGATTCAACATCTCGATGCTCAATTACCGCAAACCCAATGTGGACTCTGTGGTCACCGTGACGGCTGCTTACCGTATGCCAAAGCGATTGCCGAAGGAGAAGATGCCAATAAATGTGTGCCTGGTGGCCAGCCAGTGGCAGATGCGTTGGCCGAAATTTTAGCCCGCCCTAAATTAACTGCAGCGCCAAGTGTTTGGCCGATTCAAAGCGATGGTCGTCCACAGCAAATGAAAGCCGTGATTCGCGAAGATGAATGTATTGGCTGTACCAAATGCATTAGCGCTTGCCCTGTAGATGCAATTTTAGGTGCAGGTAAACTGATGCATAGCGTGTTAAGTGATTTATGCACCGGCTGTGAACTATGTATTGCACCTTGCCCTGTCGACTGTATTGACCTAATCCCTGACCCCAAACCTGTACCTAATGAGCGTGAGCGTGCGCAACAACAAAACGACTTACGCGCGCGTTATTATGCGCATATTCAACGCGAGGAAAAACGTCGTTTAGATCGTAAAGGCCCTGTAGTACGGGCTGAAATTGATACCCAACTGTTTGCACAATTTTCACAAGTCAGCGATCAAGTTCCTCATATTCAAATTATTGAAAAGAAAAATGATTTAGTTAAAATCTTGGATGCCAAAAGCACTATTGAGCTGGCCAAAGTACGCACCCAAATTAAAAAGTTAGAAAAACAATTGAGCGTACGCGAAGATGCCAATAAACGTGCTTTACTGGCCAATTTAAATCAACAGCTTTTAGCATTACAGGGAGAATAATATGCTCACCAGCAGCGGCAAACCTGTAAAAAATATGACTAAAAAGCAAGTGCAAACTTTCTTTGAACGCTTACGTGAACAACGCCCAAACCCCACCACTGAGCTTAATTTTTCGAGCCCATTTGAACTTTTGGTGGCAGTCACTTTATCGGCACAAGCCACAGATGTCAGCGTCAATAAAGCCACGGATCAACTGTTTAAAGTAGCCAATACACCAGAAAGCATTTATGCCTTAGGCGTCGATGGTTTAAAGGAATATATTAAGACCATTGGCTTATATAATTCCAAAGCCGAAAACGTCATTAAAGCCTGTAAAATGCTGATTGAGCTGCATGGCAGCCAAGTGCCTAACAATCGTAAAGACTTAGAAGCTCTGCCTGGTGTGGGGCGTAAAACTGCCAATGTGGTGCTGAATACTGCTTTTGGACAACCGACTATGGCGGTCGATACCCATATTTTCCGTTTAGGTAATCGTACTGGCTTAGCTTTAGGTAAAGATGTACTTGAAGTCGAGCAACGCTTACTCAAAGTGATTCCAAAAGAATTTATGTTAGATGCACATCACTGGCTGATTTTACATGGGCGTTATTGTTGTATTGCACGCAAGCCCAAATGCCATGAATGTGTGGTGAGTGATGTATGCAACTGGCCTGATCGGTTTGATTTTGGTGCCAGTAAACCGATTTTGGTGAAAAATATCGATGCATAAGCATCGATATTTTTTTGAAGCTTATTTTTTCTTATTTTTTTCTAATTCTTGTTGTAGTTTTGGGTGCAGTTGATAGTCTTTATTGACGCCTTGTTCACGCTGCTGATGCTGCGTTTGACGTAACATTTTAAAGCTGACGTAGATCAAGCCCAATAATAAAATGATGCCGATCACTACCAATAAAATCGCGCCAATTTTTAGCACATCCAATTCTCAACACAAAAAAAGAGCCCTAATATGACTTAGGACTCTTTTAATGTCAAAACAAGTCAAAAAACTTATTCTGCTTCACCTAAAATCGCAAAAAGATCGGCTTGAACTTCTTCGATTGGGCGTAAACCGTTTAACTTGTCATAAGTTGGTGCATTCTCACCAGATGCTGCACGACCTTGATAGAAGCCAACCAATTGTTCTGTTTCAGCGTGGTATGAACCTAAACGCTTACGAATGGTTTCTTCTTGGTCATCAGCACGTTGTACCAGGTCTTCACCTGTTTCATCGTCCTTACCTTCCACTTTTGGTGGGTTATAAACGATGTGGTAAACACGGCCAGATGCAGGATGCTGACGACGACCTGAAAGACGTTGTACGATTTCTTCGTCAGGTACATCAATCTCAATCACGTGATCAATATTAATACCTTCTTTTTCTAACGCTTCGGCTTGCGGAATCGTACGTGGGAAACCGTCAAAAATACAGCCATTTACACAGTCAGGCTGCGCAATACGTTCTTTTACTAGGCCAATGATGAGTTCGTCTGAAACTAAACCACCACTTTCCATCACGCTTTTAGCTTGTAGACCGAGTTCTGATCCTTCACGAATTGCAGCACGGAGCATATCACCGGTTGAAATTTGTGGGACATTGTAGCGCTTACAGATCAACTGAGCTTGTGTACCTTTACCTGCTCCAGGTGGTCCGAGTAAGATAATGCGCATAATAAAAACATCCTCATGTTTAACATGTATATGACACTTCAAGCGATTGGCCTGTCAGCATCGATTTTATAAGAAAGCCACAAACAAATGTATTAAACCGGCGAAAAATCCGGTCACTCCCCCCAATACAATCAAAATCCACTCATCTTCCTGAAAAGCAGGGCGCAATAGATTTTGAAACTCTTGTGGCGTTAGGTCTCGAATACGATCGCGGAACATTTGATAGATTTTCTGTGCACGGCTCGCATTAAAGGCTGGGTCGCATACAGGCACCATCGTAATTTCAATTGAGCGATCAATCAAGTCTGTCTTGAGTTTTGCGTACTCTTTTGGCCCTAAAGACAGCTGCAATGTTGTGCGTACCAGTGGGGTGTCCATAATTTGGTTAATATGACGCTTAACGATACGGCGTGTGCGATCCTTGCGACTACCATACATCATTTCGGTCATAATTGTTTTTAAGGTAATGAGCTCTTCGGTCACGATTTTGGCAAATACCGTAGACACTTCATCTTGGCGTTTCATAAAGGCGCCTTGAATATTGTAGCTGCCTATACGTGGTACGACGGGTTTAATCCAAGGGAAACTGCGGTCTTGCGTCCGTTCAAAAAACTGTGGATAACGCACTGGATGTGGCAACATTGGATTAAACACCATCCAAATGGCAATCCAATTGGTCAATAAGCCCCATATGGCCGCCCAAAAGGGAACCGTCCAATGCCAAGGCACCACAAACCACACGATCATTTGGAACAAACCAAACACCATGCCAATCAAGGCACTAATATGCCAAATAAAATTAATCTCTTTTTGACCCACCGTTAAAAACATGCGCACCATTAAACGGCGATCGCTTTCCATACGGCGCACAATCATCTCACGCATATCGACTAAACTTTCAACATTCATGGTCAGTTCAGTCACTAATTCTTTTAAAATCGCGGGTAGCTGTTTGTGAGCCTGCGCAAAAATACGACGTTTAATGGCATAAGGGACGTTTTCCCACAAAATAGGATTACGCTCCATCATCACCTCTTCAATGAGGTTTTCTAGGTCAGCATCAACCTGCACACCAATAATTTCTGCCATTTCTTCAGGGTCCATGGCTTGTAAAAATTCTTGTAGTGAGCCAAGTTTAGACAAGGCATTATCGGTAATGACGCCAGAGATGTGTCCCGCTTTACGCGGCACGATCCCCTGCCAACCCACCGGAATTGGCCCAAGATGAAAACCCCAAAAGTTGACGGGGAAAAATACCATTTTGAGTGCCATCCACACATGCGCCCAGGTGACAAATGCAGTCACCGGTACAATACTCAGTACTGCCCAAAAATCGGGTCGATTTAAAAACGCAAGCCACAATTCATGGATGTGCTCAAGCATGTAAGAATTCCAACTATGGTTTGGGGTGGTTTAGGCCAAAAATTGCGCTAATGTCATCGGTAGTTCCATTAAGCTGCTCTATCATAACCATTTTTTTAAGCAGTCGTCACCTAGCTGTGTTGCGAAAATGTATAAGTCGAGCCAATTCATGGCCGAGGCTTGGCTGAGAAAAAGTAAACATTTTGCGTGACAGCGGCACAAAAGATATAGATATGCGCTAGAATATGCCTCTTCGTTTTTTCGATCCCCACTTCAAAGCCGATTGCGTATGAAACAGCACTTGCCCCTTAAAGATGTTCAATTAGAAAAGCGCATTTTTCGCAATCGCGTTTTTATTTCTATGGGGATTGTGCTGTTCTTTTTAGTGTTGTTGGTATCGCGTTACGCTTACTTACAAATTATCAGTTATGAAGAATTTAATACAGCCTCTGATAAAAACCGAATCCGCTTACAACCTCTAGCCCCAGCACGCGGTTACATTTATGACCGCAATGGGATTTTGTTGGCTGATAACTATCCGGTATTTTCAGCAACCCTCAGCCGTGCTGATGTTGATGACATTGACGCGACTTTGGCACGTTTGACGCCGGTATTAAATTTAACTGAAGAGGATATCAAAGGCTTTCAAAGTCGTATTAAAACCTCGCGTAAAACTGAGCGTGTCGCAATTAAGCTCAATTTGACTGAGCAAGATATTGCCCAATTTAGTGAAATTAAATATCAGTTTCCTGGGGTAAATATTGAAACTCAAATGACCCGCTATTATCCACATGGCGAATTATTTGCCCATGTGATTGGTTATGTCGGTCGCATTAACGATAAAGAATTAAAAAAGATTGATAAAGATGCCTACGCTGGAACCAACCTGATTGGTAAAATTGGCGTCGAAAAATCTTATGAAGATTTGCTGCACGGTGTACCCGGCAATGAATCCGTCGAAGCCGATGCCTTTGGTAATGTGCTGCGCCATTTAGGTCGTAAAGATCCGATTCGCGGTAATGATCTGTTTTTATCTTTAGATTATGGTCTACAAGTTGTAGCATCAGAGCAATTGGCCGGTCGTCGTGGCGCAATTGTGGCCATGGATCCCAATACCGGTGAGGTGTTGGCCCTAGTTTCAAGCCCAAGCTTTAACCCCAATTTATTTGTGACTGGAATTAGTACCACCAATTATTCAGCACTACGCGACAATCTTGATCAGCCACTGTATAACCGCGCGGTTCAAGGGGTATATCCGCCAGGCTCTACCATTAAACCAATGTTTGGTTTAGGTGGCATTCATTATGGGTATGTCAATTGGCAAACTGCCATTTCAGATCCAGGCTACTTTACTTTACCAGGTGATAGTCACCGTTTCCGTGACCATAAAAAAAGCGGGCATGGCAGTGTCAACATGCATAAGGCACAAGTGGTGTCTTGTGATACCTATTTCTATGTCTTGTCGTATCGCATGGGCATTGAAAAAATGAATGCGTGGATGCGCCAATTTGGTTTTGGTGAGAAGACTGGCATTGATTTACCAAGTGAAAGTAGTGGCTTGTATCCAAATCCAGAATGGAAAATGCGTACTCGCGAAGCCAAATGGCTCAAAGGCGAAACCATTTCGGTTAGTATCGGTCAAGGTGCATTTACCTCTACCCCACTGCAATTGGCCATGGCTACCGCCATTACCGCCAATCAAGGCTCTAAAGTGACCCCGCATGTGCTACGAGAGAGTCGCGGTGCCAAAAACTTTAAAGTGCATAATGGCACCAATGGCAAAATCAACTTTAATGGTCAACCTGAAGATTGGATTAAAATGCGCGAAGCCATGGTGGACGTGATTCAATCGGGCACAGGTAAAGGCATTAAAAGCGGTTTACAATACCAAATTGCTGGTAAAACCGGTACCGCACAGGTCAAAAGTATTGCCCAAGGTAAACGCTATAATGAAGCACTCCTCACCGACCGTCAGCTCGATCACGGTTTATTTGTGGGCTTTGCCCCAGCGGAAAAACCTGAAATTGCCATTGCAGTGATCTTAGAAAATGGTCGTGGGGGTAGTGCAGCCACTGCCCTTGCACGTCCGATCTTTGATTATTGGTTACTCAAGCGTAATAAAGATCCAATCCGTCCAAGTGGTGCGCAAATTAGCGGTGGCTTAATGACTGCAGGTCTTAAACCAAGTGATCTACCAAGTGGCAATAACATTTTACAAGCCGATCAAAATGCGCTGCCAAGCACGCCGGCTGCGACACAACGAGATTAACTGTTATGAAAAATCAATTGCGTATTATTGGTGGCGACTGGAAACGTCGCCAATTGCCTTTTGCCAGCATTGAAGGCTTACGCCCAACCCCAGACCGTGTCCGTGAAACCTTATTTAACTGGTTAATGTGGGATGTTCAAAATACTCGCGTTTTAGATGTATGCGCAGGTTCAGGAGCTTTAAGTTTTGAAGCTTTATCACGCGGTGCAGCATCGGTGGTGATGATTGAACCTAATTTAACCCAAGCTCAGTTTTTAAAAGATAATCTAGAACTGCTTAAAGTCACCAATCAACGCGCTAAACTCAAAATTAGCACGGCACAGCACACTTTAGCCAGTTTAAAAGAACAATTTGACCTGGTGTTTTTAGACCCACCTTATGGTCTTGATTTATGGACAGAACTGGCTCACTTGGCCGATCCATTAATCAACGATAAAGCCTTGATTTATGTCGAAGCAGATCGAGATTTAAACCAATTGCAATTACCAGCTACATGGCAATTGCTTAAAAATACCAAGGCAGGTATGGTACGTGCCGGTTTATACCAAAAACAAGCCTAAAAAAGGCTGCAGCTGCAGCCTTTTTTTAACGTCGATGTTCATTTTTGTGATTTTTATAACGTCGATCTGAATTATTCCAATCACGTTTATGTGCGTTTTTATAACGTCCTTCGCCTGGTGTTTTAGAGTCATATTTATGCTGATATTGACCACGTGGATGATCATCATAAGGGCTCACAACACAGCCGGTTAGCATTACACCCATCACTGAGCTGAGTAAAAGTGTTTTTAACATCGCAAGTTCCTTTTTTGATATGACAGCTTATTGTCCAGCTCAAAATGCGAGATTCTAAGTAGCTTATGTTGTGATCTGGTACAACACCTGCTGCTTTATATGTTTTGTTGCTGAGTATGTTCACAATTTGCTTAAAGACCAACGACAAACTCCATTACACTCAACGCTTTAGATGAGTGTACCGTATGTTGTGGAGCCTATTTATTCTCGGTGCGCTGGTTGCAGGCTTTATTCAAGGATTAACCGGCTTTGCCTTTGCGCTGATTGCTATGTCTTTTTGGATTTGGGCCTTGCCACCTCAATTGGCTGCGCCTTTAGTGGTCTTTGCTTCAGTATGGTGTCATCTGATTTCCTTATTACAGGAAAAAAGTGCCCCCAAATTGAACCCAAAATTGCTTGTGCCTTATGTTTTGGCAGGTTTAATTGCAGTACCTTTAGGGACTTATTTGCTTGACTTGGTCAATGCTCAGGCCTTTCGTTTGACACTCGGCATTTTTTTGTTGCTGTGGAGTCCTCTCATGTTATTTAACCCTCAAATTAAGATCTTGCAACATAGCGGACGCTATGCAGATAACAGCATCGGTTTTTTGGGCGGTATATTAGGCGGATTGGGCGGTTTTTGTGGCGCCCTACCTTCAGCTTGGGTAATGCTCAAACAGCTCCCAAAAGCTGAACAACGCTATATTTTAAGGCACTTTAATTTTGCCATTCAAATCTTCACTTTGGCTGTTTACCTTGCTCAAGGCACTTTAAACCCTAGCCATTTCCCCTATATTGGGGTGTTATTACTGAGCGTAAGCATACCTGCCATTTTAGGTGCACGTTTATTTTATAAAATTTCAGAACAACGCTTTAAGCAAGTTGTTTTGGCTCTATTATTTAGTTCAGGGCTGTTTCTAACCATAACCAGTTTATATAGCTTTATTCAATAAATAGGCAAGCCCTTGGACTTCCCTATTGGGCTTATTTTACTTTTGCAGTTAAATACTCAAGCTCATAGGCTTTTTGTTTTTCAGCATCAAACTCACCTTGCCACTTACTCATCACCAGTGCCGCCAAGGCGTTACCAATTAAATTGAGGACAGTACGCGCCATGTCCAAGATTCGGTCGATTCCTGCGATAAACGCCAAACCTTCTAATGGAATCCCCACACTGCCTAAAGTTGTCAGCAATACCACAAAAGATACACCCGGTACGCCTGCAATCCCTTTAGAGGTGATCATTAAGGTGAGGACCAAAACTGCTTGTTGACCCAGTGTCAAATCAATCCCGTACAGCTGGGCAATAAAGATGGCTGCAATACTTTGATACAGTGTTGAACCATCTAGGTTAAATGAATAGCCAATGGGTACTACAAAGCTGGTAATGGATTTTGGTGCGCCATAACCTTCCATTTTCTCCATCACACGCGGTAATACCGTTTCAGAGCTGGCAGTTGAATAAGCTAAGATCAATTCATCTTTTAAAATACGAATAATCGTCCAAATATTTAAACCACACATTTTGGCCACAAAACCCAATACACCAAAAATAAAGAATAAAATGGCGGCATAAACTAATGCAGCCAATTTTACTAATAGCAATAATGAGCTAAAACCAAAATTGGCCACAGTCGCTGCGATTAAACCAAATACACCAATCGGTGCAAAGAGCATAATCATATGTGTCACTTTAAACATGGTTTCAGACACTGTAACCAATACATTAATTAAAGGTTGTTTGGTGTCTTGCGGTAATTGGCCAAGACCCACAGCAAAGATCACCGAAAAGAAAATAATCGGCAACATCTGACCACTGGTTAAGGCAGCAAAAAAGTTAGACGGAATTCCCGACAAGACAGTTTGAATTAAACCATGAGATTATTTACTGACGTGATGGGTCGTATCTTGGTACTTTGAAATATCTACTTGAGTCAAGCTTGACATATCAATGCCGGCACCCGGTTGGAATACATTGGCCGCCACCAGACCCACTAAAATCGCAACAGTGGTAATGACTTCAAAATAAACAATGGTACGAAAGCCCAACTTGCCTAACTGATGACCATGATGGGTACTGGCAATACCCAAAATCAACATCGACACCACCAATGGCACGACGATCATTTTAATTAAGCTAATAAAAATAGAGTCTAATGGGTTTAAGACATTCGTAACAAGTGTTTCGCGATATTTAGATAATTAGTGCAGTACAGACCCAAGCACAATACCTAAAATAAGAGCAATAATGATTGGCCATGCCAGGCTCATCTTCAGTTTTTTCATACTTCGCTCTAGAATTTATACAATGGGAGAAAAAATGTCCGCAACTATCCGACAATTAAATATTTAGATTTAATCGCTCGGAAAACGGATTTTGGCTATCATAAAAGATAGATGAATTGTGCGGACAATACAGAAAATGAGCCGATAATTTTGGATAAATCGAATTTATTTGCCTAGATTTTTTTCAGTTTAAGTTAATAATTCAATGCAAAAATCAACATTCATTTAAAACACAAATACTTTCGTTTATAGGTTAATCAAAGTTTAGTGATTGATTTTACGAATTGTTATTCGGTAAATGGTTAAGCTGATTCAACGGTATGTAGTGGTTACTCAGTGTTAAGCGCCAAAATACTTTTGTTGCAAGATAAATATTGTTATGGTGAAGTCGCTTAAGTTTTAAGAGATTGATGTCATGCAAATTCAGCAGCAAATTGTCTTGGTAACAGGGGGTGCACGCGGTTTAGGCTTAGCCATTAGCCAAGCGCTATTGCAAGAAGGTGCCCGTGTGGTGGTGAATTATTATCGAAGTGAAGCCAAAGCACAGCAATTACAGGCACAATTTCCGCAACAGGTTTTTATTTATCAAGCTGATGTTACAGATCAAGCACAAGTGATGGCATTATTTGCTGCAGCTAAACAACATTTTGGTCAAGCCATTAGCTCTATTGTAAATAATGCCTTGGTAAATTTTAGTTTTAATGGCGATGCGCGGCCAAAAATCCATGAATTAAAGTGGAGCACGATGCAAAATCAAATTGATGGCGCATTAAAAGCCGCCCTGCATACCACCCAAGCGGCTTTAACCGATATGCAAGCCCAACATTTTGGTCGCATCATTAACATTGGCACCAACTTAGTCCAAAATCCTGTGGTGCCTTATCACGACTATATCAGTGCTAAAGCTGCGTTGTTGGCGTTTACCCGTACCAGCGCACATGAATTAGGTGCCTTTGGTATTCATGTCAATATGCTCTCAGGTGGTTTGTTACAAGCCACCGATGCCAGTTCTGCCACCCCTGATGCGGTCTTTGATTTTATTGCAGCTGCAACCCCAATCCAAAAAGTCATTACACCTGAGGATTTTGCTGCGGCAGTGCTGATGTTTTTATCACCTTATGCACGCGCCATTACCGGACAAAATTTAATTGTCGATGGCGGCTTAGTCAAAGGGTAGCTGTTGATGTTGCTTTTATGTGAATAACATCCTATTTTTTGAGCAGTTGATAAACAAGAGCGTCTTTTTTAGCTATAATTATTTATACAATTGGCGCCATCCTTTTGTTTAACCTCTGCTCATGAAACTTAGCTTTATATTCAGCTTAACCTTGCTGCTGAGTGGCTGCATATTTGGTGCATCACACGAAGTTCAACGTGCAGAAGAGTTACTTGCACAGTTTCAATGCCGTAATGTAGAAAGTAATCAAATTGCACATAGTGCCATTACCACCTATCACCAACAAAGTTTAGCGGCGAGTCGCACTAAGGCTGAAGAATATATTCAAGCCTATAAACAAGGTGACTATGATTTACATCTTTCCTTGTCCAATATGGTTGAGCAACAATATAAAAAATATCATAGTGCATGTCAGGCTTTAGGTGGCATACCCGTAAAAACAGATTAAAAAAACAGGGCGATCTGCCCTGTTTTTTTATAAATAACGTTGATCGACACTAAAATCTTGAGGAAATTTAGGCGAGATCTGTGCATAAAACTGCATAATTTCACGCATATCATGTTCCATATTGCCACTTGGGTAAATGATTTTACCCACCCCTGTTTTTTTCTTATCATAATCCATATAGGCCAAAGCAATCGGCACTCCGGCATTAACAGCAATATGATAAAAACCAGTTTTCCAATGCGTTTGGCGTGCCCGTGTACCTTCAGGAGTCACCAACATCACCAGTTTAGGATGGGTTTTAAATAAGTCAGACATCACCTGTACCATACTTGGGCGCGCCTCACCGGCCTGTTTGGGCGCACGGTTAATGCCAATCCCGCCCATGGCACGAACAAAGGGACCAAACGGAAACTTCATATAACTGTCTTTAATGGTAATTCGTACATGAACGCCTAAAGCTTTTAGTGCTAAACGCGCATATAAGGCATCCCAATTACTGGTATGCGGTGCGGCAATCATCACACATTGATCTAAATCGAGTGGCCAATGATTGTCGATTTCCCAGCCGAGTGCATTTAAACTACGTTCTGCCAATTTTTCAAACATGATCCTACCTCAATTTTATTTCGCGCTGATTCTAACAGCTTGTGTTGAAAGATCACTGCATATTGTGCTCAAAAACCTTCCAGATCATTGCAACATTTAAAAATAACAGCCTAAATAAAATCAAATGAGTACAAAATTTGCACAAAAGCAACTGTTTAAATTAGACAATCTTCGCCAAAATTAGAGAGCTACAGACCAAAAACTAAATCAGGATAACCATAATGAAAATTCAACTGCTCTCTGCTTGCCTTATGACGATTTTGACTTTAACAGCATGTTCTAAACCTGCTGACAAAACCGAAGCCATGAATAACACAACAACCAACACTGAAAGCCAAGCTGCCAGCATGCCAACGAGTGCCAATGACTTAAATTGGGTCGGTGACTATAAAGGTGTATTGCCTTGCGCGGACTGTGAAGGGATTGAAACTGAGCTAGAACTCAAAGCCAATAATACTTACGAGCTGTCAGAAGAGTATCGAGGCAAACAAAGTAATGAGTTTAAAGCCAAAGGCAGTTTTACTTTTGATGCCGAGCAAAGCAATGTCATTACTTTAGATGAACAAGGTCAAAAGCGTAAATTCTTTATTGGTGAAAATTTTGTAGAATTACGTGATATGCAAACAGGCAAAAACTTGGATACTCAGCTGAACTATAAGCTCATGAAAAATATGTAATTTATCATAAGCATTAAAAAACCCAGCCTAGGCTGGGTTTTTTGGGTCCATCAATGCTTAAGATTAAGCAGAGAATTGGTTCATTGTATTTTTCGCGTCATCACCCGCTTTAAGCGCGTTGTCACCAGCGAAGATTTCTTTGTGGTCATCACCGATGTCAGAACCTGCCATTGCTTGGTGTTTCACGCAAGCGATACCACCACGGATTTCTTTACGTTGTACGCCAGCAACATAAGCCAACATACCTTCAGAACCAAAGTAACCTTGAGCAAGCTCGTGAGTAGAAAGCGCTGCTGTGTGGTAAGTTGGAAGTGTGATCAAGTGGTGGAACACACCTGCTTCGCGCGCAGCATCTGCTTGGAATGTACGTACTTTATCATCAGCTTCAGCAGCCAATTCAGTGTTGTCGTACTCAGCGCTCATTAATTTAGCGCGGTCGTATGCAGATACATCTTTACCTTCAGCAACCCAACGATCGTACGCTTGTTGACGGAAGTTTAAGGTCCAGTTGAATGAAGGTGAGTTGTTGTAAACAAGTTTCGCATTTGGCACTGTTTCACGTACACGGTTTACCATGTGAGCGATTTCAGCAACGTTTGGTGTTGCAGTTTCGATCCAAAGAAGATCCGCACCGTTTTGTAAGCTTGTTACACAGTCAAGTACAACGCGGTCAATTTGCGTGCCTTCACGGAATTGATACAAGCCAGAAGCAAGACGCTTAGGACGGTGAAGTTTACCATCACGTTTAATTAAGATTTCGTCTTCTTGCGCTTCTGAAATATCAATTTCAGTTGTGTCTAAATAGCTGATGTATTGAGAAGCGATGTCGCCTGGCTCTTTAACCACTGGGATTTTTTGAGTCAAGTCAGCGCCTTCAGAGTCAGTACGTGCAACGATGATACCGTCATCAAGACCCATTTCTAAGAATGCATAGCGAAGCGCATGGATTTTCGCAATGAAGTCTTCGTGTGGAACAGTTACTTTACCTGCTTGGTGACCACATTGTTTCGCGTCAGATACTTGGTTTTCGATTTGTAGTGCACAAGCACCTGCTTCGATCATTTTCTTCGCAAGTAAGTAAGTTGCTTCTTCGTTACCAAAACCTGCGTCGATGTCCGCAATAATTGGCACAACGTGAGTTTGGAAGTTGTCGATTTGTGACGTGATTTCAGCAGCTTTCGCAGTGTCACCAGCTTCTTGTGCTTTTTTAAGTGCACGGAATAAGTCGTTTAATTCTTTTGCGTCTGCTTGACGTAAGAAGGTGTAGATTTCTTCGATTAATGCAGGAACTGAAGTTTTTTCGTGCATAGATTGGTCAGGAAGTGGACCAAACTCAGAACGAAGTGCAGCAACCATCCAACCAGAAAGGTAGATGTAGCGACGTTCAGTTGTACCGAAGTATTTTTTGTTGGCAATCATTTTTTGTTGTGCGATGAAACCGTGCCAGCAACCTAATGATTGAGTGTATTTGCTAGAGTCAGCATCATAAGCAGCCATATCACGACGCATAATCGCAGCTGTATATTTCGCGATGTCTAAACCTGTTTTGAAACGGTTTTGCAGTTGCATACGCGCAGCATCTTCAGGAGAGATGTCTGCCCAAGTGTTGCCGAATTTTGCTTTTAATTCGCGGATTGCATCGATCGCTGTTTGATATGTAGTCATGATATTTCCCTGTATTAATTTTAGGACTTTTCCCAACGATTTGCTAAAATCTTACCCTCATGTACTTGTTTAGATTATGAGCGCTTCGTTGCATTGGATACAGATTAGTTTGCTTGAAAAATTTAATCCAATAGTCTGCAAGAATTATCATTATTTATTTAAAAAATATGTAGCTAAAAGTCGTATACTTTGCGTGATATTGATTTTTAAATATTTGTTTTTTATCATTTTAATTTTTTCAACTTTTTTATTTTTGTATTATTTTTAATCATTAGACCTAAGTCTTAAAGGGATTTTTTAATTTAATAAGTGCCTTTTTAGCTCCTTATCTTGGTCTTGCTTGTATTTTTTGCAGTTAGCTATCAGGATTATTTTTTAAACAAAAGGTAGATTATTTTTTTAGCTTATTTATAAGCCTATCACTTGCTCTTAACACCTTGTTAGCGCTGTGCTTATTGGCATTAATACAAAAAAAACATGGCTTTTTTTTCAGCATTTTCTTACACAAATTGGCCTGCTTATGGCATAATCTGAGGTAATTTCATAATTTTATTCTCGGTATTTTTTTTATGAATCTGGAGCGGGTCGACCTCAACCTACTGATTTATCTTGATGTACTTCTTCGCGAAAAAAATGTCACCCGTGCTGCAGAGCAACTTGGGGTTACTCAACCAGCCATGAGTAATATTTTGCGCCGTTTGCGTAATTTATTTAATGATCCTTTATTGATTCGTTCATCTGAAGGCATGACCCCCACTGAACGTGCTTTAGAGTTACAACCACGTATTCGTGATGCTTTATCCGATCTTTCCATGATTCTAGAGCCACGTACTGAATTCCGTCCTTATACCTCTAATCGTGTATTTAGAATTATGACCTCAGATTATGCTGAGGCAACTTTAGTACCACGTTTAGTCAAAGCATTGCGCTCTGAAGCACCGAATGTGGTATTGGACTTTTTGACCCCAAGTGATGTGTCTTATCGTGACATGGAACAAGGTAAGGTCGATCTTGCCATTAACCGCTTTAATGAAATTCCGCAAAGTTTCCACCAAGTATTAGTTTGGCGCGATAGTTTCTCTTGCTTACTCAATCCTAAACATCCTGCTGCCAATAACTTAAATCTTAAAAGCTATTTAGATGCACAGCATATTTGGGTGTCTAAAACGGGTATGGGCGTTGGCTTTGGCGTAAATCCAGAAAAACAAGCAGGCTTAGGTTGGATTGACCAAGCTTTAGAGCGAATTGGGCAAAAACGTAAAATTTCAGTATTTACCCGTCATTATCAAATGCCAGGCTTATTGGCGTCTAATGTAGATTTGGTGGCAACCTTACCAAGTCGTATTGCGCGTTTACAAGCTAAGAGCCAAAACTTACTCATTAAAGACCCGCCATTTTACATTCCAGAATTTGAGTTAAAAATGGCATGGTGCCCACTGCTTCATCATCATCCTGCACATCGCTGGTTACGCCAATTAATTTTATATGTCGCCCGCCAGATGATTGAAGAAGAAAATCGTGAGTATTTACTCAACAATTCACAATTTTCGCAGTATTAAACTGTTTTCAAACAGCATTTTTTAATGCTTGCATTTTTTTAGCCGCGTAAAGAAAATGTTCTGCGCGGCTATTTTTGTGTTAAAACTAGCAGTATAGATAATAATATTCTTATCACAGGTGGACCCGTGAGCCTCTTTCAAAACATCGTCATCATCATGCTGTTAATTGTCGGGGCAGGATTTTTGTCGTTAACCGAGATTGCCCTAGCTGGTGCTCGTAAGGTAAAACTCAAAATTTTGGCGGAATCAGGCGACACACGTGCACAGCGTGTTATGGACCTTCAAGAAAATTCGGCTGACTTTTTTGCCGCTTCACAAATTGGTCTGAATGCTGTCGCGATTTTAGGCGGTATTTTAGGGGAAGGCGCGTTTCGTCCTTACTTTATGGCTTTTGTCGCCAAGTTTTATACTGGCCCTTGGGCAGAAACGATTGGCTTTGCCCTCTCCTTTACCTTAGTGACCTCACTATTTATTTTATTTGCTGATCTCATGCCCAAACGTTTGGCCATGATTGCACCTGAAAAAATTGCAGTCAGCGTCATTGATCCGATTCAAATTTTTATTAAAGTTTGTCGTCCTTTGGCTTGGATCATTAATGCCATTGCCAACTTGCTGTTTCGTTTATTTAAAGTCAATACCAAACGCGATGACAATATTACTTTTGATGATATTTCTGCGGTCATGGATGCGGGCGCACAGGCAGGTGTCTTACTCAAACAAGAACATCACTTTATTGAAAACGTATTTGAACTTGAAGAACGTAACGTACCCTCAAGTATGACCACGCGGGAAAATGTGGTGTACTTTACGTTAAATGAGGCTGAAGAAAGTATTCGTCAGAAATTGGCTGAATATCCTTATTCTAAGTTTTTGGTGTGTAGTGAAGATATTGATAGCGTGATTGGTTATGTGGATGCCAAAGATATTTTGGTACGTATTTTAAATAATCAATCTTTATTGCAACTCAATGAATCGACTATTCGTACCGTACTGACGATTCCAGACACCTTAACCTTGTCTGAAGTATTAGACCGCTTTCGCTCGACCAAAGAAAAATTTGCAGTGGTCATTAACGAATATGCCTTAGTGGTGGGCGTAATTACCCTCTCCGATATTATGATTACTGTGATGGGCGATTGGGTGACACCGATTGATGCCGATCAACAAATTATTAAACGTGATGAAAACTCATGGCTGATTGAAGGCAGCACCCCCATTGAAGACATTAAACATGCCCTCGAAATTGACGAAATGCCAGATGAAGAAAACTATGAAACCTTAGCTGGCTTTATGATGTATCGCCTACGCAAGATTCCACGCCCTGCTGATTCAGTTGAATATTTAGGTTTTAAGTTTGAAGTGGTGGATGTCGATCATTTTAAAATTGACCAGCTCTTAGTGACGCGTTTATCGGCAAAAATTGTTGCCGATCTCCCACTAGGTGATGGCTAGAGCATGTCAATCTTGGCAATATTGGCGTGTTTCTGTGTCTATTCAGCGCTGTATTGTGTGTATTTTTTCTTTGTTCATAGCAATAATTGCTTGCTACTTATAGCCGCCATTGCACTGCTTATTTTAGCCGCCAAGATTAGCCCCTATGCGTATGAGCGAAAATCAAAACGCTTTAATAATACCTTAATGTGCGGCGATACTTGGTTTTGGCCACTATTTACATGGTGGCGACTGTTTATTTTGCCAGCCAAACTGCTGTTACGTTATTTTTATGATTAAAAAAAGCGCCTTTAGGCGCTTTTTTAGTGACTTATCGATTTGCAATTAAAGCATCTAAGACGGCTTGGTAGTGAATCGCAATATCATCTTCTAGCACTTTATAGGCATTATCCAATTGTACCATTGGCCAACCTTCTTTCCAAAACGGGAAGATGTTATGCAAATCACGCGTTACCGTAGCATCTTCACGGCTAATGGCTTGTGCCACCTGTGACAATACTTGCGCAGTTTCAGCGCCATCAATCGCTAAATAATCAATACCACGAACTTTTAAAATACGAATACGGTCTTTTTTATAGCGAATTTTTTTGGCTTGACCTTCGTTTAAGCCCAATGCCAAGACCACAGCTTCAACAAATTTCTCTTCAAAAGCTTGGTGTAATACCACCAATGCTTGTTTATGCGCTTCTTGACGCCCCGCTTTACCGCCAGCACGAATCACTTCTTGTGCTTGGGTGTTGAGCTCATCGCTTTTCATAGACTGCAAAATGTCTAAAATTTCGATATCGCTTAAGTTTGCAGGAGATTGTTCAGTCATAAACTGCCTTTGAAGAATAAGAAAACTAAAGCACTATTTTGGCATAATTTGCCGCTGAAATATATCGTGCTGGGTCATAAGCCTAAAATAAAAAATCCTCCAAAGCGGAGGATTTTGGCTGTTTATGCCTGCATGACTTCTACCACTACTTTACCGACATGCTCGCCAGTATCGAGTGCTGCATGCGCCTCTTGGATTTGATCAAAGCTAAACGTTTGATAAATCATCGGTAAACATTGCCCTTTTTCAAGTAATGGCCAAACTTTTTCTTGTAGACCTTGTGCAATTTCAGCTTTTTCTGCTGTGTTACGCGCGCGCATGGTGGAACCGGTAATGGTTAAGCGTTTCATCATAATCTGACCCAGCTTCACCTCTTTGGCTTTGGCACCACCTAAAAATGCAATATAGACTAAACGGCCATCACGGCGTAATAAATTTAAGTTTTGCTCTAAATATGGCGCACCGACAATATCTAAAATCACATCAACACCAGCATTTTCTGTTGCTGTTTGAATGACTTCTTCAAAGTTTTGAGTTTTATAGTTAATAGCTGTGGTGAGATGAGAAATCGCTTGTACTTTTTCATCCGAACCTACTGTTGCAAAAGTTTTTAAACCAAGTGCTTTTGCTAACATCAGTGCAGTGGTACCAATACCACTGGTGCCGCCATGTACTAATAAGGTTTCACCTGCTTTGGCGCGACCCATTTGGAACACATTGGCCCACACAGTAAAGAAAGTTTCAGGAATGGCTGCTGCTTGTACAAAGCTCACACCTTCAGGAATGGTTAGAGTTTGGCTTTCTGGCACCACGCAATATTCAGCATAACCACCACCATTGGTTAAACCACAAACTTGATCACCGACTTTAAATTGGCTGACTGCACTGCCTACAGCAGCAACTACACCTGATACTTCAAGCCCAGGTACAGGTGTCACCCCTTTTGGCATTGGATATAAGCCTTGACGCTGTAAGATATCTGGGCGGTTAATTCCAAACGCGTAAACTTGTACCAACACTTCATCCGCTTTTGGCGTTGGAAGAGCGACGCTTTCATAGGCCAACTTATCCACGCCACCTGGTTCGGTAATAATTACTTGCTGCATGCTGTTTGACATCAGTCATCCTTTTCATTTGATTTGTAATACGACTTGGTTAAGCAACATAAGATAAATTGCACTAAAAACCAAGTCTATCTTCAATTTTTCCCTGTTAACACGCCTCCTCTGCTAAGCAGAAATTGATGACAAATGCATGTATTTCATGAAAATTTAATATGTAATATTTCTTTTCCTTTATGACAACGCCATCACACTGTCATGTAGAGACGTTATTTTTCAGCTCTTATATATCAACAACTTGAGAATATAGACGCATGAAACGCGCTTACCTCTATGCCAGTATTTTACTTTGTTTAAACTTAGCCGCTTGCTCAGACGATGATGATCATCATGTCACAGACACAGCACCACCGGTCACTGCACCTGAGCCTAATCCTGAGCCGAGTGTGCCCGCTGAACCCGTGCCTGTACCTGAAATTTATCTCGATGAAAATTTCGACCAAATGACAGCGTTACCTAGCACATGGATGTTACCTAAAAATAATGCAGGCAGCGTGTATATCGAAAATGGCGACTTATACCTTGATGGACGTGCCAATGATACACAAATGACCTCAGTGCTGTTGCCTAAAGATTATCAACAGTTACGTAATTATCGTGTTGATATGGAATTTAGTTATCTTGACAGCAATAATGATGGACGCTGGGCCAGCATCATGTACCGTGCAGCAGATGAGTTTGCTGATCCAGCCTTTAGTCCTTACTACCAATTTGCCATGCGTAGTCAGACCACGAGTAGCAATGGTCTAGAACTGTCATTACGTATGCCAACCAATGCTTGGAACGTACTGCATAAATCAGCACATAATGAAAATATTGGTCTGAACACAACCCACAAAGCCAGCATTGTGGTGCATGGTAAACGTGTGCGTCATTATCTAAATGACCAATTGGTACTTGATACCACCTTACCTTATGCACTCGATCAAGGCGGCATTGGCTTGTCGGTCGCAGGGTTATTAATGAAGGTCACACATTTTAAAGTGACTGAACAAATCGAAGCGCTACCTGAAGCCAATAAAGTTACCGAACTGGTCGATCAAGCTTTACCCGTGTCGATGGCACCGACTTTGATTCAATCGGCAAAGGCCACAATAGCTGCTCAAAGTGCCACGCATGTTGCTTACCGTTTGGATGCAGATTTAAATCTATTCAATCATGATCAACAAAAAGTCATGCATCTGACGCAATATTTACAAAACAATAATCGTAACAGCTTAGCACTCCTCGAATTACACAATACGGCAACGATTGATGCATTAAAAACCATCAGTAATCAGTATGACCTTGCAGAGCTCACCTTATATTCAGATAACGTAGAGCTCTTACGTCAAGCACGCATTGCTTTGCCGCAATTACGCACAGCTTTAGATTATTCTAAAAAAACCAATCTAAGCCAGAGCAAGCAAGACCTCGTGACCTTGGTACATAATACCAATGCCTCGTTATCTAAGATTGTAATTTTACCACCACAACTGACTACACGAGATACCGTCAGCCATCTGCAGCGTTTACTGATTACAGCATGGGCCAAAAATGACAATGCTAGTCCTGTACAAGCCGCACAGATCTTAAGTAGTGGCGTCAACGGGGTCTGGAGTCAAAATCCAGATATTTATCAAAATATTATGCAGAATATGGCGCCAAATACCTTATTACGTAAACCACTGATTACAGGTCACCGTGGTATTCCTGCTCTAGATGATGAAAACACGTTGGAAGGTACCCTAAAAGCCATTGAAGTGGGTGCAGATGCTGTTGAATACGATGTGTATTTAAGTAAAGATGGTCACGTATTTTTAATGCATGATGGCACAACCACACGTACCACAGGCGTACAACGCAATACAGAAGATCTGACGCTTGCTGAAATTCGTGAGCTGCGTACCTTAGGCAAGAATCGTCCCGTACCGACTATGGATGAAGTTTTAAGCGCGGTAAAAAAATATCCGCATGTCACGAATTTCATTGAAGTAAAGAGTTCGAATCCTGCAATTATTCCAAAAATTAAAGAACTGTTAGATAAACATGATGCCTATGATCAATCGATTGTGATTAGTTTTAATGGCGAACAAATTCTACATATGAAGAATATTTTGCCGGGGGTCTCTACAGGTTTTCTCACCAGTACACCTGCTGCACAAAGTGATTTGGTTAACACACGTCGAATCTTAGATGCTACACAAAAATATTCATCGACCTTTAACCCATCTTTTAGTGGCTTAAGCAAAAATCTGATGCAACAGGCTGCTCATCGTGGTGTGACCTTCTGGCCATGGACATTCCGTCTCAATAAAGACGACTTTAACCGCATGTATGTGCAAGGGACACATGGTTTAACCACAGATTACGCACATGATGCCTCAGAATTTGTAGTCAAACTCAATGCGCCTAAGCAAGTGGTTGCCAAAGTAGGTGAGCCATTAAGTATTGCGGGTCAATTACAAAACCAAATTGGACAACGACAAGATTATGTATTTAAACAAATGCTTGTATTGCCAAGTTCGGCCAAGTATAACCAAAGTGGACAAGCTGTTACCTTTACTGAAAAAGGCAGTGCTTATGTGATGCCAAGTTATCAGTATCAAATTGCACCAAATTATAGTTATACCCTATATGCTGAACCTGTCACTGTAACCGTACAGTAAGCTTGAATTGATTGAGAAGGAAAGTCTAATGACTTTCCTTCTTTTATTTCGGCTGTTGTACAAATTGCATTAGAAATTTACGCACCAATGGCAGCATAATCATAATTAAAGGAAATGCCATCAGCCATGATAGGCTCCATGCGTGTAACCATATATTCAAAAAACCTTTTGCCGCACCAATTTTTAAATAAATGTTAAAACATGAAATTGCACCACTCATAATACCTGACAAGATCAAAGGCATCAGCCATGTGAGATGTTTAGGATGAATTTTTATGCTCATTGGCTGACCTCTTGGCTGGCTAAATGGGTAATTTCAACTGCGGCTTGATCAATTTTTTCTGCAATCATACGCACTTGTGCTTGGGTTAAATTTTCATGTTGAATTTTAAGACGTAGTGCCATTTTTAGGTTTTCCATGGCACGTTTTATATCTAAAAATTCGCTATTGTTTTGAATCTGATTACGGGTATTAAAACGTTCAAAAATTTTATCTAATTCGCTTTGATGATCTTGTAGATGCATTAAACCTTGCGGTGTAATGTGATATTGCTTACGCTCATCTTTGCTAATTTCCACGCGTGTATATTGTTTTTCCACGCGTGTATATTGTTGTTGTTCTAAGTAATTGAGGGTTGGGCAAATTGTGCCTGTACTGGGTTTATAGTTGCCACCAACTAAATTTGCTACGTCTTTAATAATGTCATAGCTAAATTTAGGGCTTTGGGCAATAAAGTGCAAGACAAGAAGTTTCATCTGCCCTGCTTCAAATAAGCGTTTTCGTGGTGCTGCTTCGGACATCCTAAGATATACCTTAAATTTAATTAAGATATATCTTAATACCAAAAAATCTATTTATCTAGTGCTATTTTTAGAATAGTCGTTGAGAATTACCCATTGTTCTGATTTATTCAGCCTTTTGTTCAAGATCACCCAATATAAAAACCCTTTAGAAAAATGGCTATTGGCATAATTTTTGCCAATGGATTAATTACTACAATAGCAATGGAAAATCTTAATGTTAAAAAAAATATTACTCGGCTTCGGCCTATGCAGTTCTTTATTTCTTTCAGGCTGCAATAATGATGATAAGCAAAAAATCGTCACAGAAACACCTGCAAAAACCTTACAACCGATTGTTATTCAGGGTGCTTTACCCATTGAAACACAGAGTTTGGCTGCCAAATTAACTAATCCATCTACAGAAACCATTGGCGGCTGGCAATTTTGGCAAGGAACATATCAAGGCTATCCTGTTATTATTTCAAAAACACGGATGGGAATGTCTAACTCGGCTGCTGCTACAGCTATTGCCATTGAGCGCTATAAACCTATTGCGATTATTAACCAAGGCACATCAGGCGGGCATGATCCTAATTTAAATGTTTATGATATTGTGATTGGTAAATACACCACCAATATTAATGCCTTTAAAACGCCTTATTTGCCTGTAGGTGCAGGTTCTCATCCGTTAAACTGGACAGAAGCTTTTGACGTTTTACCTGAAGATGAATCTGACCCTGAACCTATCGCGATTCGTAAATTTGCGGGCGATACTGAGTTAATTATGGCAGCGCACAAAGCCAAACCGCGTTATAGCAAAGGTGATGTAGTTGAAGGTACAATCGGTTCTGCCGACGTTTGGAACAGTGAATTAGACCGGATTGCTTTTTTCCGTGAGCACTATGGAACATCTGTAGAAGAGATGGAAGCGGCTTCTGTGGCTCAAATTGCCAGTCAGTTTAATGTACCGTTTATTGGTATTCGTGTATTGTCGAATAATATTACCAACAATAGTCCATATGATCCAAATACAGGTGAAGCGTGCCAAGAGTTTGTATTAGATGTAGTGGTTGAATATATGAAGCAAAAGCAAGTTGAATTAAATCAACAGAAATAATTCGCTCAACAATAAAAACCCGCCATCAGGCGGGTTTTTTTAAATTAATTCAATCTATTATAAACGAACCAATTCAACAATATTTTCAGCAAGCTCTTCAACAGAATCAACAGCAACAGTTGCATCTGTACCGTCAGTTGCATCTGTAATCACTACTACACCAGTTTCGCGTAGTAAGGCAACTTGCGCAGCATCTAAACCGGCTTTGGCAATTGCCACAATACCTTGTTGAAGCAATAAACTCTCTAAGGCTTGTGCATTTTCGATCGCAGCTTTTGACACTGTTACCGCAGCAGGTTTTTGACCTAAACGTGCAGCACGATCTTCCGCTGTGACAGGGTTACTATGCGCAGTCCATTCAACAGACTCTTCGACCATACCCGCACCAATCGTCACGTTGTTTAAACGATCAATGAAGATAAATGAACCTGTATAACGGCTGTCTTGGTAACGGTCAAAGACCACTGGTGCATCAAATTCAACGGTTACGTTGGCAATCGCATTCAGTTCTAAGTTTTCAACTTGAACTTTTTCCAGTGTATTGACGTTGGTACGGTAATTAATCCCGGTTACTTTTGCAGGAACAGTTTGTGTACCCACTTTTAAGTTATATAACTTCCCTAATACCAATGGCTGATCTGCCATCCATACCAGAGTCGCATTCACCGCACGTGAAATATACGGCGCAGCTTGATCCGCACGTACAAGGACGTTACCACGAGAAATATCAATTTCGTCGTTTAGTGTTAAAGTGACTGCTTGACCTGCAACTGCACGCTCAAGGTTACCATCAAAAGTTACGATTTCTTTCACCGTAGATGACTTACCTGATGGTAAAGCAGTGATAGTATCGCCAACTTTGACTTCACCAAGCGCCACCGTACCACAGAAACCACGGAAATCGAGGTTCGGACGGTTGACATACTGCACAGGGAAACGGAAATCTTGCTTTTGGCTACCGCGGCTAATTTCTACCGATTCAAGCGTACCCATTAGGGTTTGGCCTGTATACCATGGGGTATTGGCAGATTTATTCACCACGTTATCGCCATTTAACGCAGAAATCGGCGTAAAGATGATATTGGCAGGTTTACGATCACCCAATTGGCTCACGAAGTCAGCATATTCAGCTTGGATTTCATTGAAGCGTGCTTCAGAGAATTCCACTAAGTCCATTTTGTTGATAGCAACAATAATGTTCTTAATACCCAATAGGCTCGCAATAAAAGTATGACGACGCGTTTGCGTTTGAACGCCATAACGCGCATCAATTAAGATAATCGCAAGGTCACAGGTCGATGCACCAGTTGCCATGTTACGTGTGTATTGCTCATGCCCCGGAGTATCGGCAATGATGAACTTACGTTTTTCAGTAGAGAAATAACGATACGCGACATCAATGGTAATGCCTTGCTCACGCTCTGCTTGTAAACCATCTACCAATAAAGCTAAATCAGGTGCATCACCTGTGGTACCAACTTTTTTAGAGTCACGTGTTACGGCTTGCAATTGATCTTCATAAATCAATTTTGAATCGTAAAGCAAGCGACCAATTAAAGTCGATTTACCATCATCGACGTTACCGCAAGTCAAGAAACGCAATAAGTCTTTATTTTCGTGTTGTTTTAAATAACCCAAGATATCTTGGCTAATTAAGTCTGATTGATGAGACATTGCTCAGCTCCACAAATTCTTTGAAATCGGTTAAATCCGCCTATTTCCCCCTTTTACAAAGGGGGACATCCCCTCTCTTTTCTAAAGAGAGGTCGGGAGAGATTAGAAGTAACCCTCTTGCTTCTTCTTCTCCATCGAGCCTGCTTCATCATGGTCAATCATACGACCTTGACGTTCAGAGCTGGTTGCAAGCAGCATTTCTTGGATAATTTCCGGTAAGGTATTGGCAGTTGATTCCACTGCCCCTGTTAACGGGTAACAACCTAAAGTACGGAAACGCACCGATTTCATTTGTGGAACTTCACCTTCTTTTAAAGGCATACGTTCATCATCAACCATAATTAAGGTGCCACTACGTTCAACCACAGGACGTTCTGCAGCTAAATATAAAGGTACTAATGGAATGCTTTCTAAATAAATATATTGCCAAATATCAAGCTCAGTCCAGTTTGATAAAGGGAACACACGAATACTTTCGCCTTGGTTCACTTTACCGTTGTAAAGGTTCCAAAGTTCAGGTCGTTGGTTTTTCGGATCCCAACGGTGTTTTGAATCACGGAATGAATACACACGTTCTTTAGCACGTGATTTTTCCTCATCACGGCGCGCACCACCAAATGCCGCGTCAAAACCATATTTGTCCAAGGCCTGCTTTAGACCTTGGGTTTTCATGATGTCGGTATATTTTGAGCTACCATGATCAAAAGGATTGATGCCTGCATCACGACCTTCTTTGTTTTGATGTACGATCAAATCAAAGCCATGGGTCTTGGCCATATTGTCACGGAAGGCAATCATGTCTTTAAATTTCCAGCCCGTATCGACGTGCAGGAGTGGAAATGGAAGTTTGGCAGGATAGAATGCTTTTAGGGCTAAATGCAGCATCACTGCTGAATCTTTACCAATGGAGTAAAGCATGACTGGGTTCTCAAACTCAGCAGCAACTTCACGGATGATATGAATACTCTCAGCTTCAAGCTGTTTAAGATGAGTAAGTCTTTCCTCATTTAATGACATGGACAACACCAGCTTAGAATATGTGTACTTATTACACTTTTAAAGATATTTAGGCATTATAGTGATTTAGAATTCATAACGATTGCTTGTTTTATGATATTGATATGCAAAATCATCATATAGACCAAAACTGATATACCGTATAAGTTTTTATGAAAGAATCACTTAAATTAACCCCACTCACGCACCTCCCTCAGCCCTGAAAAAGTGTCCAAAGCGTCAGCATTTGATGATTATTGATTTTTCAACTCAATTTAAGCGCCTGATTCAGGATTTTTTTAGCCCATGGATTGGCAAAGAATCAAAATCTACCTAAATTAGAGTTTAACTTTGTCTTTGCGGTTATTCTCTCCTATGTTGAACTATGATTTAGAGACTTTAAAACACAAAATTGAAACTGCAAAACTGGCAGGCTTCATTTACCAACATCAACAACATATTTTGGTGTTACAAGAACCCTTAACAGATCAAGGCGAAACCTTAAGCTTCTTTGCCCAACATGAAACCAGCAGTGATCAAATTGGTTTGCAATTTGCGATCAAACTGATTGACCAACAACTGACGTTTTTAATTGGGGTCACCCACAGTAACCAAGAGCGTGGCTATGAAATTGGTGCAGGTAATTTAAAAGGTGAACAAAAAGCCTTTAACCTGTTATATGCTTTTTATAACTACCCTAAAGCATTTTATTTGGTCGAATTGCCGCTGTTTTCTAATTCAGCTCAACTCGAACAGGCTTTAACAGCACAACTATTTAAGCGTCCTGAATTGGCATTTATTCACACGGCAACTAAAACCAATCCACGCGGTGTGCAGGTACAATGGATTAAAGACTATATTGTGCAACAAAGTTTAGATATGAAAGTACGTATTCAAACCGCGTTACTTTAAAAAAAGCCCCGCTTTGGGGCTTTTTTTAGTATTTAAATAATGCGCTGTTTAAAGGAATCTCTAGCCCAAGTGAGGCGCCGACATCTTGACCATGCATATCAGAATCACTCACCCATGCATTGAGTTTTAGAGGCAAATCTGCTCGAAGCTGATGCTGCCAACTGACATCAATGGCATGAATGGTGTCTTTGGCTGCAAAGGCTTGGTTGGTGTCTCGATCGGATTGATTGACCTTAGCTGACAAGACACGCGCTTGAATACGATTAACTGGGTCAAGATGTACATGCCCACCTAGCGATAACATTTCTGCATCCCCACCTAAGGCGTGCCCTAGAGAAAAGCCATGCTGGTAAAAACCGTCCGTATATCTGCTGTGGTTATAAGAAATACCGCGTGCTTTACCATTGGTGCGTGTATCAGCCCATTCAGCATAAACTTGATAGGGTCGATTGGCGAAGCTTGAGGAATAATCCACACCTGCCAAGTACATCTTTTTAGATGGCAATAAACCGGCTTCATCTTCACCGACATATTGACCATAAACACCAATCGGCAAATCGACTAAAGTGTGCAGATTCAGACGTGCATCAAAACCAGCGATTTGATTGGATGGATCAGGCTCACCTGTACCGCCATTGTCTTTATGACCAAGCATCGCATCCCAAAGTGAATTTAAACTCTCTGGACGCCCTTCTCCACCCCATTGAATAGCACGTGATGCACCTAACTCTAAATAGGGAAGAGGTTGTGCTGTAAGGCGTAAAGCAATTAATTTTGCCTCTGGAATGGCTTGATAGTCATCTAATTGACCTGCAAAAGCTTGATATTGCCAAGGTCCAAGCCATGCTAACCATGGCGTCTCAAAAGCACGTTGTTGATCCCGTTGCATGGTGACGCCATAGACAGGACGACTTGCATCCCCTCGAATTAGACTCCCCTCATGTCCTGGCCCCCAATAGCTTGGAATTTGCCCTGCAATCAGCCATTGATTCCAAAGCTTGCCAGCCAAATATGATCCTTCTAAATTTATCTCTTGATCATGGTCAATCTGTAAATCTTTTTCAGCATTCACACGCAAGCGAGCGTCCCAATTTTCACCACCAGCATGACCTGCTATACCCAGTTGATATTGGGCTTTGACCTCATCAGCAAATTGTTGCGGCAAGTTTTTTTGCTCACTCTCTGCAAATAGGTGTAGTTTTAGCGGCACTTTATCCTGCTGTAACGCTGCTTTCACTGCCGCTATCACTTTGGTTTGGGCTTGATTTAAGTGATCACTTTTAGCTTTGCTTAAAGCATACTCCACTTCCTGAGCACTCAGTGGCCAAGTTGAAGTACTGATTTGAATGACACCCTGTTGATTGAGCCAATTTAAATCTTGGCGTAATTGCGCATTGTTTAAAATAATACCTTGCGCGTGTAATTGTGTGACACTGACACAACCTAAACTAAGTGCGACCATTAGTCTTTTTATAAACATGAATTTATCGTCTGAAGTGTAAATAAGCCTATTCTTATTAAAGTTATTATTAATAATGAGTTTATTAACACTACACTGTAAAAATATAACAATAGTCTCTAGACAAATTACATAAACTTTCAAAAGATGACTGAGCAGCGCATGATTATTGATTTAAGCATAAAAAAACCCGCACATGGCGGGTTTCTTTAGATTTGCTCACTTAGGCGTTTTTATGACGCATATGTGGGAACAAAATCACATCACGGATACTTGCAGCATTGGCAAATAACATCACCAAGCGGTCAATACCAATACCTTGACCTGCTGTTGGCGGTAGACCATATTCAAGCGCTTCAACAAAGTCTGCATCGTAATGCATCGCTTCATCATCACCTGCATCTTTTTCTGCAACTTGCGCTTGGAAACGTTCTGCTTGGTCAATTGGGTCATTTAACTCTGAGAAGCCATTGGCCAACTCACGACCACCGATGAAGAATTCAAAGCGGTCAGTGATGTGCGGGTTGTCATCGTTACGACGCGCAAGTGGCGAAGTTTCCGCAGGATATTCAGTAATGAATGTCGGTTGGCGAAGCTTGGTTTCTACCGTTTCTTCAAACACAATCGTTTGTAGCTTACCTAGACCAAAACCAGGTTTTACTTGCTCTTTCAATTCGTTTTGAACGAAGTTTGCAAGGAATTCACGATCTGCCACATTTTCAGGGGTAAATTGTGGGTTATGTTCAAGAATTGCATCAAACATTGAGATTTTCTTGAACGGACCTTTAAAGCTATAGACTTCATCGCCATATGGCACGTCTGTTGAACCCAAGATATCAATCGCTAACTTCTCAAGCATATTTTCAGTCAGCTGCATTAAATCTTTATAATCAGCATAGGCTTGGTAGAATTCGATCATGGTGAATTCTGGGTTATGACGTGTAGATACACCTTCGTTACGGAAGTTACGGTTAATTTCAAACACACGTTCAAAACCACCCACCACCAAACGTTTTAAGTAAAGCTCAGGCGCAATACGTAAGAAAAGTGGCATATCTAACGCATTGTGATGCGTTTCAAATGGACGCGCAGACGCACCACCTGGAATCACATGCATCATTGGCGTTTCAACTTCCATAAAACGCTGTTCTGTTAAGAAGGCACGAATACCTGAAACCACTTTGGCGCGGATTTCAAAGGTCTTACGGGTTTCTTCATTCACAATTAAGTCTAAATAACGTTTACGGTATTTCACTTCAGTGTCAGTTAAACCGTGGAATTTATCTGGGAGTGGACGCAATGATTTGGTTAACAATTCAAAGTGTTCGATATGCACATAAAGATCACCTTTACCAGAACGACCAATATAACCTTTGACTGCAATAATATCGCCTAAGTCTAAGCCTTTGATCGTTGCAACAGTATCTGCATCTAATTCTTTACGTGCCACATAAAGTTGAATACGACCTGTCATATCTTGGATCACGATAAATGAACCACGATTGAGCATCACACGACCCGCAACCGATACATAGACTTTTTCACCCGCTTCGATATCTTCTTTAGACACCTCAGCAAATTGGTCTTGTAAATCTTGTGCGTAATGTTCGCGTTTAAAGGTATTTGGCCAAGGGCTCGTACCAGTTTCTTGTGCCTTGTCTTGAATTTGTTTTAACTTGGCATGACGCTGTGCAATTAAATCGTTTTCGGAAATGGTTTGTTCAGAAGTCGACTGAGCGTTTTGTTGCGTCATCTCTGCCTCGAAATAGCAATAAAATAGAAGTTGCATAGCATAGCAGATTTACAAGAAATTGCGTAAGTGTTCAGCGCGCAGCAATTAATTTTTTGCTTCGCCTAAAGTCTATACGACCAAATGTGAACTTTTTAAAAGTTAAAACTGACCTAAAATAAAACCAAACAAATAAATGAACAATCACGTATTTTCTGATTGAGACAATCATAATGCCAAAGCCCAAAATTTTATTCTTCCATGGACTCGATTCATCAAAAGAGTCTACTAAGTTTTATGCGATTGATTCTGATCATAAATTTTGTTTAAGCGTTGATTATCGTGCTTTGAGCTTTCAAAGTGTTTATCAATTTTATCAAGATTTAATTCACACCTTAAAACCCGATTTAATTATAGGCCATAGCTTAGGCGGTTATTGGGCGCTTAAAATGTCTTTTTGGTCAAAAATTCCTGCCATTGTAGCTAACCCAAGTCTAAGTCCTCGCTTTCGTGATGATTATCCCGCCATCTGTGAGCATGATTTAGAACATGATATTTTGCAACTGGCCTATTTAGAATTGGATGATGAAGTGTTAGATATGCATGCAGTGCGCGCCCAGCTTGAACCTTATATGCAAGTGGCTGCAGTGGCAGGAGGACATCACCGTTTGGCCCGTCCTGACAATATCAATGTCTTGATTGAGCAAATACAACTATTACAACAAGCATAAAAAAGCCTTGGCAATGCAAGGCTTTTTTATACTCAAGACAACAACTTAAGCCACGTCTTCTTGCGGCTGTGATTTATCGTCTAATACAGACCAGATGTTTAAGCCCAAATCGGCATGTAAATCTGGTAAGTCGAGGAAAATACTCGCACCTAAAATTTCATGATTACATTTTTCAGCCAACTGTTTCACTGCTTTTAAAGTACCACCTGTTGCCAGTACGTCATCTACAATAATAATTTTTTGTGCTGGCACTTCTGCAGACATTTCTAAACGATCTAAACCGTATTCTAAGCTATAACCCACACCAACTACAGGTGGCGGCAATTTACCTGCTTTACGCACCAAGACCAAACCTTTGCCTAGACGCTGAGCCAATAAGCTCGCTAGCACAAAACCACGGGCTTCAACGGCTACAAAACTATCAACCGCTTCAAGTTGCTCAGCTGGAATGCTGGCAATTAATGCATCAGTTAATGGCTCAATGTTGCTCATAAATAATGGCGTTAAATCAAAAAATTTAATGCCTGGTTTTGGGAAATCTTGAACCGTGCGAATATGAGACCACAACGTTGTAGACAAATTGCTCATGGGAGAAATAATCAATAATAAGAAAGAACGGGCCGAATTTTAACGCCAATTCATAGGCATAGCTAGAGCAATCAGCTGAGATTTGCTCAATTAAAAAACAGACTTTTTTTATAAGAATTTGATTTATTTATATTATTTTTTAAATAAATATTAATAATATCTATGAATTATTACATTGTAATCAAAATACAGGAGTTTTTCTGCCCGACTTTAGTCTAAATCTTCAAATCTTATTTTTTGGTGTTTAGATTAAACACAGCACTATGTGAAAATTTGCTGTTTTTAGCCATGATTCAGCTGAAAAAATCGCTGAAACGTATATTTACTTTACTTTGATGCTTTAAGCACGTAAGAATTTCTATAAATAGCCTTATAATAACGATCTTTATTTTTCGCTGACCCAGTGTTGGTCAGCATTGGAGAGTCAGATGAAAAAGTATCAATGTATCGTATGCGGTTGGATTTACGATGAAGCTGCAGGTTGGCCAGAAGATGGTATTGTAGCTGGCACCAAATGGGAAGACATTCCAGACGATTGGACTTGCCCAGATTGCGGCGTATCAAAAGCTGATTTTGAAATGGTTGAACTATAAGCCACACTAAAAAGACCATATCGATGGTCTTTTTTGTTTTTTATATTGAAAAGAGAGATTGATTTATGCATCCCATCGTCATCATTGGTTCAGGTATGGCAGCTTATGCCCTCGCGCGTGAGTTTCGTAAACTCGATCAAGACACAGCGCTTATGATGATTTGTGCCGATGACGCACGTAACTATGCCAAACCAACTTTATCCAATGCTTTAGTGGGTCATAAAGCACCTGCGCAAATTGCACTTGGTGATGCAGAAAAAATGAGCGCCCAGCTCAATATGCAAATTGTAAATCATACTTGGGTTAAAAGTATCGATCCCCACACACAAACACTTAAGCTAGAAAAAGATGGCCAAAACACCACGCAAAACTATAGCAAACTGATTCTGGCCCTAGGTGCCACGCCTATCCGTGTTCCCCTACAAGGCAATGCTGCCGATCAATTACATGTGGTAAACAACTTAAATGATTACACCGCATTTCGTGCTGAGCTGGATCAAAAAACTGCGCAACGTGTGGCAATCTTAGGTGCAGGTTTAATTGGTTGCGAATTTGCCAATGATTTACAACACACTGGTCATCAAGCGACTGTAATTGACTTGGCTGAGCAGCCATTAGCACGTTTACTACCTAGTCATGTAGCCCAAGCATTCCAAGACAAATTACAACACGCTGGCATTGCTTTTGAGCTTGGCACTACCGTGAGTGTTCTTGATCAAGCAGCTGATGGCTACCAAGTCACCCTTGCCAATGGCAAAGTGTTAACTGCCGACGTGGTGCTCTCTGCAATTGGTTTACGTGCCAATACTGAACTGGCCCAAGCAGCAGGCATTACAACAAGCCGTGGCATTGTGACCAACACCCAACTTGAAACCAATGTTGCTCATATTTATGCGATCGGTGACTGCGCAGAAGTTAACGGTACTTTATTACCTTATGTAATGCCGATTATGCAGCAAGCCCGTGCTTTAGCGAAAACCTTAAGCGGTACCAGCACACATGTACATTATCCAGCCATGCCGGTGGCAGTCAAAACGCCAGCCGCGCCTTTAACGGTATTGCCTATACCACATGAGGTTGAGGTGTCTTGGACGATCGAAACCCAAGAAGACGGCTTAATTGCTAAAGCCATAGATACAACTGACACTTTACGTGGCTTTGTCTTATTGGGTGCAAGCGCAGGCAAACAACGTTTAAGCCTAACCAAACTTGTACCAGATTTAATCCCAGCACAGCTTTAAGGAATCTGCCGATGAGTCAAACACTTGAGTTTAAGGCTTCACCTTATACCGCTTTTATGCAAGAAACCAAAGTCGATTTAGGCAATGGCATTCAATTGCATGTCGAGGTGGGTGGCAAAGCCGATGATCCAGTCTTACTGCTGATCATGGGACTCGGTGCACAGTTACTCTATTGGCCGGATTTTTTTTGTAAGTCATTTATTGACCAAGGCTTTCGGGTGGTACGCTTTGATAATCGCGATATTGGTTTATCCTCTAAAGTACACTATCAAGGCCCACCCTTGAGCCTGCCTAAATTGATGGGCCGCTTTGCCTTGGGACTAGAAAATCAAGGCGCACCTTATAATTTGTATGATATGGCTGATGATGTTGCGTGCCTAATTGAAAAAATGCACTTAGGACAAGTCTATGTATTAGGTGCTTCGATGGGTGGCATGATTGCGCAAATTTTAGCGGCGCGTTACCCCGAAATGGTCAAGACTTTAGGCTTACTGTTTACCAGCAACAATCAACCCTTGCTGCCACCGCCTTTTCCAAAGCAATTATTTAGTTTAATTGGACGTCCCAAATCCAATGATGAAGATGCTATTATTGACCATAATCTACAAATCTTTAAAATTATCGGCTCGCCCGGCTACCTAAACCAAGTCGAGGCGGCACAAACGGTGCGAAAACTCTACCGAAGAAGTTACTATCCAACTGGTGTACTTCAACAGTTTTTCGCAATATTATGTACCGGTTCTTTACTTAAACTGGATCAGCAGATTCATCAAGCAACCTTAGTGGTTCATGGTTCGCGCGATCGTTTATTGCCACCAGCGCACGGTAGAGCCATTGCTAAAGCAATTTCAGGCGCTAGATTTGAATTAATTGAAGGAATGGGGCATGATATCCCTCCGCATTTTATTCCATATCTTAGCGGATTATTTGCTCATCACTTTAAATCTAATTAGGACACTATGGCTGCATTACCATCCTTAAGACAGCTGTCATACCTTGTTACACTGTCTGAAACGCTGCACTTCACTGAAGCAGCGCGTCGATCTTTTGTGACCCAGTCAACATTGTCTGGCGGGATCATGGAATTAGAGCGCTTACTTGGTGGCGTCCTCGTTGAACGTGATCGTCAAAATGTACGTTTAACCCCACTCGGCGAACAAGTTGTGGCACGCGCACGTGTTCTACTGGCTGATGCTCAAGACTTAATGCGTTTAAGCCGTGAGATGAGTGAGCCGCTAACTGGCGACTTACATTTAGGTATTATTCCAACCATTGCTCCATTTATTTTGGCGCAATTGTTAGATGAAGTACATAAACAACTGCCAAAAATTCAGTTGCATTTACACGAAGCCCAAAGCGAAAAAATTGTTGAAAAACTTGAACATGGTAATCTCGACATGGTGGTGCTTGCATTACCGTTTGATACCCGTGGTCTAAAAGTCGCTGAAGTGGCACGCGAAACGCTGTATTTAGTGTGCAATAAAGCAGATCAACACGCTTTGAATGCCAACTCACTGGATCAACTTGATTTATCGCGTTTAATGCTGCTTGAAGAAGGTCATTGCTTACGTGATCATGCTTTAAGTGCTTGCCCAATTGGTGAACGTAAAAATGATCATCGTTTAAAAGCAAGTTCACTGCCTACCTTGGTAGAAATGGTCTCTGCTAATCTAGGCTTTACCTTATTGCCAGCAATTGCTGTGCATACCACCATGATTAAAGCCAATCCAGAGTTAAGCGTCAAAGCAATTGAAGCGGGTCCTAGCCGTACTTTGGCCTTAGTCACACGTAAGAGCACCCCATTACAAAGCGAATTTGATGTGTTATTGCAAATCTTGCAAAAAATTACGCAAGATTTACACTAAGCCATAGATTAAAAAAGGAGCGCTAAGCTCCTTTTTTTTATGCATAAAAAAAGGCTTGTGTTTCGACAAGCCTAACTTGAATACCCAATCTCAACGACCTTCATTCAAGAGATGGAATGCCCTCTTATATGCCAGAATTTATAAGAGGAAGCTTGAGTTTATAAATAAAACTCAAATGCATCCATCCCTTAAATGGGGTATTTTAACGGTGTATTATTGAATATCTTCAATTAAAACACGCTGTGCATTATGGGCAACATCAGTCTCTTGAGCTTTAAAACGCACCCAAGTACCGTCGCTTTGTAGGTCCCAAGCTTGTTGATTATCTTCGAGATAATTAAGCAAGCCGTGTTGGTAAATCCGTTTTTTCAAAGCTGGATCTTCTACAGGGAAGCAGGCTTCCACACGATTAAATAAATTACGATCCATCCAATCAGCACTTGAACAATAAATACGTGCATCACCATTGTTGCTAAAGTAATACACACGGGTATGTTCTAGGAAACGACCGACGATTGAACGTACTCGAATATTCTCTGACAAACCTTTTAGACCTGGACGTAAGCAACAAATTGAACGAATAATAAGATCAATTTGTACACCGGCTTGTGAGGCTTCATATAGCTTATTAATCAGCTGCACTTCAGTTAAAGCATTGACTTTCACAATAATTTGCGCAGCTTTTCCAGCCTTGGCATTGGCAATTTCTTCATCAATAAAATGAATTAATTGGGCATGTAAAGTAAATGGTGCATGCAATAACTTTTTCAGTTTTGCCATTTTACCCATACCGGTGAGCTCTTGGAAAATGCGGTGTACATCTTCACATAGGTCTTTATCGGTGGTCATTAAGCCGTAGTCAGTATACATACGCGCATTGCCAGCATGGTAGTTACCTGTACCTAAATGCACATAACGCACCAGTTTATTGTTTTCACGGCGCACAATGAGAATCATTTTGGCGTGGGTTTTATACCCCACAATACCATACACCACCACAGCGCCTGCTTCTTGTAAAACATTAGCAACAGCAATATTGGACTCTTCATCAAAACGCGCGCGCAATTCAATCACCGCAGTGACTTCTTTCCCATTACGTGCCGCTTCTGCTAAGACCTGTACAATTTCAGAATCTGGGCCACTACGATACAACGTTTGCTTAATCGCTAAGACTTGTGGGTCACGTGCAGCTTCGCGCAACAGTGAAATCACCGGTGAAAAAGATTCAAACGGATGATGCAACAAAATGTCTTGTTTTTGCATGGCGCTAAAGGTGTTATCGGCTTTTTTCAGCACCTTCGGAATGACAGGCACATGCGTGTCATAGCGTAAATGTGGGCGTTTAAAGTTGGACAATAAACGCGCTAAATTCACAGGCCCATCGACTTTATAAAGTTGCTCAAATTCGAGGTCAAATTCATCTAACAAATATTGATAAATATGTTTTGGACAGTTTTCTGTGACTTCCAAACGTACCGCACGACCAAAACGACGTGAGCTTAATTCACCTTTTAAGGCTTTGGCTAAGTCTTCAACGTCTTCATTTAAAGCCAAGTCGGCATTACGGGTCACACGGAACTGATAACAACCCGTTGCGGTCATACCCGGGAATAAATCTGATACATGCTCATGAATAATCGCTGATAACATCACATGGTGTTCTTTACCACCCGTCAGTTCATCAGGTAAACGTACCACTCGCGGCAACGAGCGCGGTGCAGGCACCACTGCTAAATCAATTTGACGACCAAAGGCATCTTTACCTTCTAAAGTCACAATAAAATTCAGTGATTTATTAACTAAACGTGGGAATGGATGCGCAGGATCAAGGCTGATCGGGGTTAAGACAGGGGCAACTTGTTCTTGGAAATATTTTTTCACCCAAGCCGATTGTGCCGGGGTAAGTTCACCGCGACGTAAGAAGCAAATATCCTCATCACGCAGTTTTGGTAAGATTTCTTGATTTAAAATCCGGTATTGGCGTTCAATCGCTTCATGGGCGGTTTTAGAGATTTGATCAAGCACTTGTTTAGGCGTCAAACCATCTGGACTTAAGCTTTCATTGCCTAAATCGAGTTGTTCCATTAAACCGGCAACGCGAATTTCAAAAAACTCATCTAAATTACGCGAAAAAATGAGTAAGAAATTCATGCGCTCAAGCAATGGATGCAAAGGATCAACTGCTTGTTCAAGAACACGTAAATGGAAATCTAAAATTGACAGCTCACGGTTGATGTAGCGATCGTTGTAGCTATAATCCACTGGGGTTGGCAAGGTCTCTACTGAAGTCGTCATATGTCAACTGCGCCTATATTTTTTAAAGTCATCTTTACTCTAGTATGCTTGAAATTTATGACAAAAAGATAAAAAAAAGCGCAAACATTTGCGCTTTTTTGCAACAGTTAAAGCATTAGGGGATTTGGCTATAACGCATATATTTACGAATCATCTGTTTACGTGCGTTTAGGCTGCGATCCTGACGATTGTTTTGGTAATATTTTGGATTGGGTAAAATCGAGGCTAAAAATACCGCTTGTTCACGGGTTAAACTACGCGAGCTTTTACCAAAATAATGCTGGGTTGCCGCTTCAATCCCATAAATATTGTCACCAAACTCAACCGAGTTTAAATACACTTCTAAAATGCGCTGTTTGCTCCACATCCGCTCCATCATAAAAGTCGCGACTGCTTCTTGACCTTTACGTACAAAAGAGCGCTTATTATATAAAAATAAGTTTTTAGCCAACTGCTGTGAAATGGTGGAACCACCTGCGACTACTTTGCCTTGATCTTTATTACGCAATAAAGCATTTTGCATACCATCGAAGTCAAAACCTTTATGCTGTAAAAATTTACCATCTTCAGCGGCAACTACAGCACGTTTCATATAATCACTGATCTGATCATAATCACGCCACTCATGTTTAATCGGCTGGCTTGAATCAGCCCAATAATCGAGACGCATAAACATGGTGGTCTCTACGGGATTCGTGCGCCACCATGCAAGGCTGGCAAAGATCCACAGTTGGATCAGCAGCACAAAACTGATCAAAATAAGAAGTGTACGAACAATAAAGACTTTCATGCTGCTGCATTTCCCCTGCAGGATAAAATTTTCGTGATAAGCTCAGACATAAGACTAAAATAGCACAATTCCAAGATGAGCCAACTTTCCCCACCTACCGTCAAGCACCAAGTCAATTTAAAGGGTTGGTGGCTGAGCGCCCTATTCATCACCCTCAATGTTGCCCTGTTTTTATGGCAAATTAGCACAGGTGTGGATGCGAGTCGCCCAAGCATTCAAGATGCTATCGCTTGGGGTGCAGATTATGCGCCTCTGAGCTTTTTAGTGGAACCCATTCGTTTATTAAGCAGTATGTTTTTTCACTTTGGCTTAATTCATTTAATGCTGAATATGTGGGCCTTATATTTATTTGGTCATATTGCTGAACAAATGTTTGGCCGTGTCTATTTTTTAGGGCTGTATGTCTTAGCAGGTCTCATGGGCAGTTTACTCAGTGGTTTTTTAGATTTACAAAATTCATTGTCTATGCTGCAAAATGCTGCCATCAATGCGGAACAACTGCCCAAAGTGGGTGCTGGTGCTTCAGGTGCAGTCATGGGTTTAGGCGCTGCTTTAACCGTTATTTCCTTGTTGCCTGTGCTGAAAAAACAGCGTTTTATTTTAGATAAAAAAACCTTAGTGATGGTCATGGGGATTAACCTATTTATTGGTTTTATGACCGCAGGAATTAATAATGCTGCCCATATTGGCGGTATGCTGATGGGAGCTGCATTAGGCTTGGTTTGGTATCTTTCAATGCGTGTCAATAAAGCAGTTTTGCTGTGGTTAGGGCTAGGGCTTGGCATGGTGCTGTGTGGCGCTTTATATAGTTATTGCCTAATGCTATTAGAACTGGTCGCACCGCTGTGGCAAGAATTACTGGCAGCGATGCGACAACAATTTAATTTTTAATATCGCGCAGTGCACTTAAAGGTGCAATTTCAGCTAAATAACTTAGGCGATAGCGTCCAATCAAGGCACAAATCAGCGCCATCGCCAGTGGTAAAATCAGCCATAGGCTCATATGCAACTGCCATGTCATCCCCATTTTATACGCGACAATAGCACTTAGCACTTCAGCAAAGATACACGCTGCTATACCTGCCATTAAGCCAATCAAACCGACCTCAATGCTGAGCATGTTTTTCAGCTGCGCTTTAGCACCACCAAACGCACGTAATAAAGCCACTTCTTGCTGACGTGCATCCAGCATAAGGTTTAAACATGCCAATAACACCAAGAGCCCGGCTATGGCCACCAATACTGCCAACACACTTATAATATTGAGTAACACATCCAATAAGCGTTTGACCTCAGCAAGCATTAGCCCGACATCAATAAATACAGTATTACTAAAACGTTGAATCACTTCAATGAGTTGCGTTTGCTGTTCGGCCGGCACATAAAAGCTGCCTAAATAGCTGCCTGCATTAGCATCCATACTGTTGGGGCTAAAAATAAAGAAGAAATTAGGGCTAAAGCTTTCCCACTCGACACTGCGTAAATTAATCACCTCTGCAGTTAAATCCCCTTCAGGTAAACGAAAGGTTAAACGATCACCAATTTGAATCCCCAATTCTTGCGCAGTTTTAACTTCGACTGAGACCTGATTCACTGCACTAAACCTAGCTTGGCCTTGGATAATTTGATTATCTGCAGGAAAATGCTCAGCTTGGGTTAAATTGAGCTCACGACGTAAGGAATTACTTTTAGCTCGGTCGGCTTCCGTAAAGTCTTGAGCATTTTTAGCCACTAAACGACCACGAATATTTGGATATAAGGTGGTGCTTGACCACGCATTTTGCGCTAACACGGCTTCAAAGTCGGCCAAGTCAGTTGGTGGTAAACCATAAACAAACTGATTGGGGGTATCTTGTGGTAATTGCTGTTGCCAACGCTCTGTGAGATCGGTTTTTAACACCAACAACACACTCATTAAACTTAGGCCCAAGGCCAAAGCAGTAATTTGCAATGCCATTTGTGGTAGTTGACGAATATAAGCACTTAAACGAGTTTTACGCTGCTGTATCAATTTGAGTAAGGCATAAATCAGTACATAAAGCATGACACATAACAGCGCTAAAGCTCCAATCACTACTAGACTCAGCGCGACATTTTGGGTGAGTAAAATACTAAATACAATTAAGCTTAAACCGCCACAGATTAAAGTACTTCGCATTTGGCTCAGGCTTTTATCTTGGCTGCGTAATACACGCACCGGCGCTGTATTCAGCAATTGCCATAAGCTCGGCAGCACAAAGCCAAGTAACACCACTAAACTGGTTAGCATGGCAATCGGTAGTGGCCCAAGCAGCAATTGCAGCACAGAAAATTCAATACTCAAATGTGGCATTAAAGTCAGCATCAACTGTAATAAGCCAAAGCCCATCAGCACCCCAAGTACGGCGCCAAATAATACAGCCAGTAGAAAAATCGCGGCCAATAAGGATATATATACACTTAAAATTTGTTGTTTAGATGCACCCATACAACGAATCAGCGCAATATGCTCTTGTTGTTGCTGAACATAACGCTGACTGGTTAAGGCAATGGCAATTCCACAGAGTAAAATGGTTAAAATATTGGCCAGCTGTAAAAAGGTATCCAAATTTTCAATTGGACGCATTAAGCGCTGATTACTTTCGCTGGCATTACGCAACCTTAAGCTACTGGCTTCATCTTGCTTGGCTGCATCAAGTTTTGGCTTTATGGCCTGTTCAAAGGCTTTCGTTTGCTGTGGTGCGCCGGACAAAAGCAGACGATATTCAATCCGACTGCCGACTTGAATAGCATTGGTTTTTGCCACATCAGCTTGGTGAATAATGACGCTAGGTGAAAAACCTGCAAAGCCCAATTCTTGATTAGAGTCTTGTTGAATCACTGCAGTAAATTTAAGCTGAGCATCAGCAATATTGACCCAATCGCCGAGTTGGACTTTGAGTAAATCTTGCGCGCGTGGACTAAGCCAAATGTGGCCTGCTTGTAATGGCGTGTCTGGCTGACTCTTTAAGCTTCCTCTTAAAGGAAAGTTATCTTCAATTGCTTTGACATTAACCATGACAAATTCTGCATCAGTATGTGCCATGGAGCTAAAGCTAGTCACTTCAGATTGCTGAAGATTATAGTGCTGAGCCTGTTCACGCCATGTTGGTACAAGTGGTGCTTGATCACTTAAGACCAAATCTGCGCCCAATAACTCAGCTGCTTGTAAGGCCACTGCATTTTGAATCTGTTGGTTACTAAATTTTAAGGCTGTGGTGGCACTAATGGCTAAAATTAATGCCACCAAAAGCAGGTAAATCCCGCTACTTTTAATGCTTTGTTGCCATAAGGGTCGAAATAAACTCATTCTTGCTCCTCACGCTCATGCAATTGCCCATCAATGAGCGTGAGATGGCGCTGACACTGGGCTGCCAATTGCGGGTCATGAGTCACCAAAATTAAGGTTGTACCCAATTCACGGTTTAAATTAAATAATAATTGCTCAATTTCGCGTGCTGTTTGTCCATCTAAATTACCTGTGGGTTCATCAGCAAAAATAATTTGAGGTTGACTGACCAAAGCACGTGCAATGGCAACACGCTGTTGCTCACCACCTGAAAGCACCTTTGGCGTTTGCTGGGCTTGGCGTGCTAAGCCAACTTTCTCCAATAATAACAACGCCCTTTTTTCGGCAGTTTTATACTCAAAATTAGGCTGCAAGCGTAAAGGCAGCAATACATTTTCTAAAGCACTAAGATGCCCAAGTAACTGAAAAGACTGAAATACAAAACCAATATGCTTTAAGCGCACCGCTGCGCGTTGTTCTTCATTTAAGTTATGAATTGCTTCACCACAGACATACAATTCACCACTTGAGGCCTGATCGAGGGTGGCTAAAATACCCAACAAGGTCGATTTACCTGAACCTGAACGCCCTGTAATGGCCACTTGTTCAGCCGCATGAATTTGTAGATTAAGCTCAGAAAAAATACTGAGCTGCTGGCTGCCAAGTTGTATCTTTTGTGTCAAATTTCGTGCACAAATAAGTGCTTGTGGCATGATAGTGGCATCATGGTGTAACGAAGTCATAGAATCCCTATTATGCAAAAGAAGCGAAGAATCATAGTGTTGGCTGCGGCTTTACTGGGTATAAGCTATGCAGAAGCAAAAACCGTCATGATTGTAGGTGATAGTATCAGCGCAGCTTATGGTATGCGCCCTGAACAAGGTTGGGTACATTTGTTACAACAACGCCTCAATCAACAGTATCCGAAACAACATAAAGTGGTCAATGCAAGTGTCAGTGGTGAAACTACAAGTGGTGCTTTGGCGCGTTTACCTAAGTTATTAACCACACATCAACCTGATGTAGTGGTAATTGAATTGGGGGGTAATGATGGTTTACGTGGTCAGCCACCACAAAATATTCAAAAGAACTTACGTCAGCTGGTACAAAAGAGCCAACGAGCCAATGCCAAAGTAATTATTTTGGGCATGAAAATTCCACCTAATTATGGCAAAGCCTATAGCCAAGCCTTTGAACACAATTACAAGGTGGTCAGTCAGCACTACAAAGTGCCGTTGATGCCATTTTTCTTAGAGGGTGTCGCGGGCAATAAAAACTTAATGCAAAGTGATTTAGTGCATCCAAATGCAAAAGCCCAACCCATTTTACTTAAAAATGCGTATTCTTATATTCAAAAAGCCCTATAAAAAAAGCCAGACTGATGTCTGGCTGATGACTCAGTCAAAATTTAGAAATCAAAGAAGGTTACTTCACCAGTTTCAAGTGAATATTCGGCACCTACCACTTTGAGCTTACCTTTTAAGATTAAACTTTCAATAACTGCAGAACCGTGACGTAATTGGTTGACTGAACCAAAGACATTGGCACGCACTGCATGATGTGAAAGTTTATCTAAATCATCTTTGAGTTCTGTTTGCATTAAAATTTCAACAGACGGACGAACACGGTTCACAATCGACATCAAATTTGCCGATGGCGGTTGCGATGGATTTTGTAAGGCTTCAATAGTGGAATGAATCGCGCCACAATGACTATGACCGAGTACCACCACTAAAGGGCAACCAAAACTGTCCGCGGCAAACTCTACACTACCCACTTGTGACGGTGCCACAATATTACCTGCTACACGAATCACAAATAAATCACCTAAGCCTTGGTCGAAGACCATTTCAGCAGGGACACGTGAATCTGAACAACCTAATACAATGGCAAAGGGCTCTTGGCTTTCTGCCATCTCAGCACGTTGTTGATGAGTAAGTAATTTTTGATGGTTGGTTTCACCATTTACAAAACGCTGATTTCCTTTTTTTAAGCGTTCTAAAGCTTCTTCTGCTGTAAGCATTTTCTACCACCCATATTAACGTTGCATTTAGTGTAATCGCATGAATTTTGAATGTCACTTGCAAAAAGGATTAGCTGTTTAATTTTTATATAATCTGTTACAAAAAAATAAAATTAAAATTAATTTATTAAAAAATAAAGTTTTATTTAATTTACAGCTGCTCTTTAATGCTAAAATTAGCGTTTTTTTATTGTATGGGCTGTGCTTAAAACTGCTCAATTAGTTGCTTGATCTGAAGTAAAAGCATTGAAAGCCAACTCTGCTACTGTCATCCTTAAGCCAATTTAAATTGGTTGTAGAGACGGTATGTACACCCATCCTTTGCTTGAGCAACTCATTGATGCTCAGCTTGATTTTTTAGACCAGTATTTTGCACAAGGCACTGTGGTCGAACAGGAATTGTTAAGCTTTTATCAATGGTTTAGAAAACAAACCTTAGCTGAGTTATGGTCCTTTGATGCGCTGAATCAGCTGCTGCAACAACAAATTTTAAATACCCCAGCATCTGAGCCATTAATCAGCCAAATTGCCGAACATATCCGTTTTTTTCTGATTCATCCAAGCAATGATACGACTCAAATTCAAGATGTGATTTCGGTGCTCACGGTCGATCAATTGGCACAATACGTGGCCAGTAAACGGGGGCATCGTGAGCGTTTGATTAAAACTGTGGTCAATAACCAAGCGTTTTCAGCTATGCTGAGTCAACTCATTCAACATGCCATTCAAGATTATTTAGATAATTCGATGGTTAAACATGTGCCCGGTGTGTCGCAATTTATGAAAATGGGCCGTAGCGTATTAGAAAGTGTGACCGATCAAGATTTAGACAACACCATTCAACAGTATTTACAGCGTAATATTTTAAAACTCAGTCAAATGAGTGAAAGTGTTTTGAATCAACATTTTGATGACGATAAGCTGTATCACTTTCAAGCGGGTCTGTGGCATAAGATTAAAACCAAACCGTTAAGCGTACTACGCAATTACATTGAGGTCCAAGATTTGCCGCAAACTGGGGCTTTAGGACATCAAATTTGGGATCACATACGCCAAACGGACTATTTAAAACAGCAATTACGTGACGGATTGTATGCATGGTATAGCCGTAATCAACAGCATAGCTTTGATCTGTTATTACGTGATTTAAATATTGATGAAGCCCTTGTGACTAAAGAGCTTAATACTTTATTACAGGCTGTGCTTACAAAAATGATTGCTTCTGGTCACTTACGTGAACGTAGCCGCATGGTGTTACGTGAATTTTATTATAGAGACGCTACACGGCGCTTGCTCAATGTATAAGTGATCACCCTGCTACGGCAGGGTGTTTTATAGCCGATGGTTATACTGCACTGCAGTACCACATTGCGCAAGCAGTTGAAATGGGAGATCTAACTGTTTAAGGCATTGATTGATTTGCTTAATTTTATGCGCTTGTTGTGATGTTGGTAACTGTAACGCCGGATGAATATAGCCTGCCTGCATCAGTAGAAATAAGGTTTCCATTAAAAATACTGGATTTTGCGCAAACTCAGGCTGAGCTAAAAAATCCTGAAAACTGCAGGCTTGGCGCTTGAGCTGCGCAAACATGTTAGCAATCAATGCTTGAGGCGCTGCTATTTGACCTATCTGAGTTTGAAAATGGCTGATACCTTGCATCGGTGCATGGGGCAATAATTTAAACTGAATAGCAGCTAATTGGCTTAGATGCTGCTGTTGGCTTAAGGCTTGTGGTGTTTTTTGGAAAATATCAATACGTTGTTTAGCATCACGCGCCAAATCTTTTAAATACTCTTTTAAAGCAGGTATTTGCGTATTGTGTAGCAAGGGCTGTATTTGAGCTGGAATGCTAATACTGTCTAAATTTTCACATGGATTAGCACTGCCCAAATAGCTCAATTTGGCGTGTTGATACAGTTGTTGATGCACATCCACACTATACAAAGGTTGCCAATGATCGGTTAAAAACTCATGTGCCAAATAGGCATCGCTTTGCGTTAAGGTTTTAAGGGCCTGCTCAATTTTAGGTTGATGTATAAAAGCACCTGCCCGCTGTAAATCTCGACATAAGCCTTTGGCAATCTCTAGACTATGTGCTGTATGCTGTTGATCTACCAAATGAAATAGCTTCTGAATAGCATTTAAGTCAGCAGAACCGGGATAACACATATAGTGTAAATAAAAAATCCCTTGCGCTTTTAAAAACTGAGCCACAATGGCTAAGATCTCTTGTTGTTGCTCAGCGGCCACCCAAGCATAAGTGCCATGATTAACAATAAAATCAAAATATTGATGATTGGTTGCTAAAAAATTGGCAAAGTCACCCTGTATAAACTTAATATTATTTAAGCCAAGCTTGTGAGCACGCTGCTTTGCTTGTTGAATATGCTGGGCATTAAAATCAATACCAACAAAATTTGCCTGAGGATAATTCGCCGCACACAGCAGTAAATTGCTGCCTGTGGCACAGCCAATTTCTAAATAATGAAACTCTTGCTCTGCTTGAGGCGCTGCAAAACCTAAAAAATATACCACGCTACTGAGCCATAACGGGGTCATTTCCTTATAGAAAAAACTCGGATAGACAGTATCAATTACATAACCATTTTGTTTTTGCATGATTCCTCTCAAACTAAACATGTACAGCATACATATGGGGCAAAATGCCCCATATGTAGCGCTTTTAGAAGCTTAGATTTACTGCAAAACTATAACGTCGACCATCGAGCACCCAGTCATTGCCATCTTCCAACACGTTTTTATTTTGCACGTTGTAAATACCTGTCGAAAGTTTCAGCTTATCGCTGTATTTATACACTGCACCAAGGTCAACAAAGGTATAATCAGGGGTGGCATTATTGCCCACTGTTTTACCGCGATAGTTGAGCTGTGTCCAAAGTAACCATTGATCATTCACATCCCAATCCAGTCCTGCATTAAACATATGTTTAGGCAAGTCATTCAGTGGTTTACCTTTGTTCGCCCCTGTTTTTTGCTCACTGTTGGTATAGGTATATGAATGGCGATATTTTAAGTAATCGGTAATAAAGTAATCTGTGGTGAGTTCAAGTCCGCGAATTTGTGCTTCATCCACATTATAGTTATAGGTATAACCTGTAGCGCTATATGGGAAACTCGGATTCTGTTGATAGAACTGACTGTTGGCAACAAAGTCATCAATTTCGTCTTGAGTATATGATGGTTTACCGCCTTCTGCTTCTGTTGGCAAACGACTGCCCGCAACACGTGACGAACGAGTAATTTTGTCATTAAAGTCAGTTTGATAGACCATTAAGCTGGCCAATATACCTAAATCACGATTTTCAAACGCAAAACCCGTTTCATAAGTTAAGCTGGTTTCAGGTTTTAAGTCTGGATTTGGCATAATTGCCCCACCCATGGAGTTAAGCATATATTGCGGGGATGAGCTACGTAAGCTTGGTGCCTTATAACCTGAAATCACCCCACCTTTAACGGTAAAATTGTCATTGGCTTTATACACTGCATAGGCTTTAGGGCTAAAGTTATCGCCAAAGAACTCATTTTCGTCATAGCGACCGCTGAGCGTTAATGCCAATTTGTCGGTCACATTCCACGTGTCTTCTGCAAATAATGACCATTGGTAGCGATCCATTTTCGTTACTTTACCTGCCATATTTGCCTGTTGGTTGGTCGCACCATCTTCTAAGTTTTCTTCTAAGTAACGACCACCAAGCGTGAGGGCGTGGTCATCAAAGAAATACGTTCCTTGAGTATTCGCAGTCAGGGTTTCAAATAAAATCCCCCCTGGGTTTTGTACTTTATCAATTGTACGCCCAGTAATTGAATTATTTTCGTCTTGGTCAAATTGTAGGTAAGAGCTGCTGACCCATTTATCGTATTTTGCTTCGTGATTTAAGCTGATGTTATTTTTTTCTAACTCTGAATAGGTACGCGATGCATCTGGCAACAAACTAATACCTGGGTTATGAGTACGTTGCTGCTGTGTATTTGAGATTTCAGCCGTTAAAGTATTATTGCTATTTGGGGTGTAAACCAACTTTGCCGCAATATTCTTTTTATTAAAATCAGGCTCGCTTTCACCAGATTCAGTGGTTGTGCGTTGTAGTGAACTCTCTTCAATGGTCTGTACACCGCCTGTCACTTGCATCGACAATAAATTTGCAATTAGGGGTGCTGTGACATACACACTGGTATTGGTGGCATCATTATTCACTTGATTAGACTGAGCTGCTTTGATGTATTCAGTACGAATACTGGCTGTCATTTTGTCTTGATGCTTTTTAGTAATAATATTAATTACACCACCCATGGCATCGGAACCATATAAAGATGAAGATGGCCCACGAATGACTTCGATACGTTCAATGGCTTCGATCGGCGGTAAGAAATTTACCGATGCGCCTTGTACCCCACCATTGGTGGTGAGTAGGCTTCCATCGTTCATCGGCTTACCGTCAATTAAGAACAAGGTATATGCCGAGCCCATACCACGAATAGAAATGCTCTGATTGGTACCGCCCCCTTGTACAAACACACCTGGTACATTTTTTAAAGCGTCTGTCACATCACTATAAGATTTTTTTTCTAGTTCTTCTGCGGTAATCACCGAAATCGTGGCAGCAGCATCTGCAATATTTTGCTCATAACCACCCGCTGTGGTCACAACAATGGTGTCTAATTCTACAGGTTGCTTTGTTGCTGTATCTTGTGCGTTTGCCACAACACCCATGGCTGAAAGTACGGCAAAAGCCAAAGTTGATCGTATTAACGGCTGGTTCATGTGCGCTTTACTCAGAATGCTATGAAGAGATAATGTTTAATTTGTTGCGCATTGTAACAAACAAGAATAATTTGTAAATTGTTTTTGATAATTATTATCATTAGCCTTTAAATTTTAAGCAAAAAAAATAGCCCCAATTATGGAGCTATTGATTGAGCAAAGAAGCTTATTTCATATAAGCACCTTCTGACTGCGTGTGATCCGTTTGGTCAATCACACGAGCAAGCTCAGGGACGTGTTGTTTTAAAGTCACTTCAACGCCTTGCTTTAAAGTCACATCAATGGCTGAACAACCTTGGCAACCACCACCAAATTTAAGTACCGCAGTTAAACCATGTTCAGGGTCTTCCACCACTTCAACTAAAGCGCAGTTACCACCGTGACCTGCTAAACCTGGGTTAATTTCTGATTGTAAAACGTAAGTAATACGCTCTTCTACAGATGCATCTGGACCTACGCGTGGCACTTTAGAGTTTGGTGCACGGAAAGTTAACTGACCACCAAAACGGTCTTTGTTGTAGTCAATCACAGCATCTAATAGATAAGGGATTGATGGGGCATCCACATAAGCTGGAAAATCTGGATACTGTTGGACATAGTCCGTTTCAACCACTTCATCTGGTGCGCTATATGCCATACAACATTCAGCACGCGGTGTTCCTGGATGCTCAACAAAAACGCGCACACCAATACCCGGCGTGTTTTGTTTTGCCAATAAATCACGAAGGTACTCTTGTGCAGAAGGCGTAATTAATAGATTTGGAATTTCTTCTGCGGCTACTGTGCTGCTGTTCTCAGTCGACATAACAATCTTTCCTCAAGCTGAAGCGTTCATTTTAACTGAAGATGCGGGGTAATTAAAAAAAATCAACCAAAATTGTCGGATTTATTGTCTATACTGCCGCAAATTGCTGTTTTAATGGCATGATATCCTTTAAATCGTATTGGTAGCGCTGCAATCTATGTTGGATTTACCTTTTAATCATACTGTCACTTTAATTTTAATTACGGTGGTCATATCGCTGTTGGCGTTTTCTAATCAAAATTTGATGAATCGTCTCATTTTTTGGCCACCTGCCATGCAACGCGGCCAGTATGACCGTTTTATTAGCCATGGTTTTATTCATGCAGATGGTGCCCATCTGTTATTTAACATGATCACGCTGTTTTTCTTTGGTTCGATCATTGAACAATTTTACCGTCAGTATTTATATGATTTGGGCTTTGTGCTGTTTTATTTAGGCGGTTTGATTGCGGCGATTATTCCAAGTTATTTAAAGCATAAAAATGATCATCGCTGGGCCAGCCTTGGTGCTTCGGGCGCTGTATCTGCGGTGTTATTTGCTTATATTTTATTTGAGCCTTGGAAACTGATTTTTGTGTTCTTTATTCCTGTACCTGCGATTATTTTTGCGGTGCTGTATGTGGCTTATAGTATTTGGTCAGGTAAACGTGGCAATTCCAATATCAATCATAGCGCGCATTTATGGGGTGCCGCTTACGGCATCATCATGACCATTATTATTGAACCGCGTTTAATTGGCCATTTCTTAAGAAAATTGAGTCAAATTCCATTTTGATAAAGCTCAGGCGCATCAGAGTGGGGCAGCTGTTGTTTAGCATAAAAAGTAAAATATTCAGCATAAAAACTTGTTTTATTTTGCAATCAGCTTTGCTTTAAGCTCGGCGCAAAAATAAGCTCAAGTTTAAAACCATGCCAAAATTAAAATTACTAACTGCCCTCACTTTAGCTGCACTCAGCTTTGCGATCACGGGTTGTCATCATGATGAGCCTAAGTCCGCGGCAAACATGGTCACCAAACAGCCTAATGTGCTGTTTATTATGGCTGATGATTTAGGCTATTCAGACCTAGGGGCTTTTGGTGGTGAAATTTCTACTCCACATTTAGATGCGCTTGCCAATGAGGGGCGCATTTTAACCAATTATCACACCGCACCAACATGCTCACCCACCCGTTCGCAACTGATTTCTGGCGCCGATCATCATTTGGCAGGCATTGGCGCGATGGCAGAACTCACCCCTGAGCATCTGCAAGGTCAACCTGGTTATGAAGGCTATTTAAATGAACGTTCGCTCTCAATTGCCGAAGTGTTACGTGATCATGGCTATCGTACTTATATCAGTGGCAAATGGCATTTGGGCTTGACCCCTGAAAGCAATGCACACGCTAAAGGTTTTGATCGTTCCTTTACCTTGTTGCAAGGTCTAGATTTACATTTTAAAGATGCCCCAAGCGCCTATAAACGTAACGCTACTTATACCGAAGATGGTCAAGTTGTGCCTATCAGCCAATTACCAGATGACTTTTTCTCCACCGATTACTATACCGATAAACTGTTGGCTTACTTAGAGCAAGATAAAGATTCAGACAAACCCTTTTTTGCCTATGCAGCTTACACCGCACCACATTGGCCTATTCAAGCTCCAACAGCATATAGCGATAAATATAAGGGCCGTTATGACGTCGGTTATGATGTCATTCGTGAACAACGTATTGCCCGCCTTAAACAATTGGGCCTGATTGATGCGAACTTCCAAGCTGCGAAACCTGTCACGACCGCACAAATTGGTTATGGCACATGGCAAGAACTTACACATGAGCAACGTGCCATCGAAGCACGTAAAATGGAAGTCTATGCAGGTATGGTGGAAAACCTAGATGCCAATATTGGTCGTATTATTGGTTATTTAAAAGCCAACAACCTGTATAACAATACCTTAATTTTCTTTGTCTCTGACAACGGTGCTGAAGGTGCTGTACGTGACTATAACGACCCAAGTTTTGATAGGTCTTTGGCTGCAGTCGGTACAGCCCAGTCTTATCATTATATTGGCCCACGTTGGGCAGAAGTGAGTGCTGCACCGTTCCATTTATGGAAAGAAACTGCAGCTGAGGGTGCAACCACAGCCCCTGCCATTGTCAAAATTCCACATCATCAGCAACGCCAAAATAGCTATGATGGTTTTACCTCTGTGCTTGATGTATTGCCCACCGTGTTAGACTATGCCCAGATTGCTGTACCACAAGGTCAATACAAAGGTCGCAACATTCATACCCCATCAGGCTATTCATGGAAAGCTAAACTTGAGAATAAAGCCGCTCAGGTACGTCCAAGCGATTTTAGTTTTGCCGATGAATTACATGGCAATATCTATGCCCGTCAAGGCGATTGGAAGATTGCTCGTCAAGCCAATGCCAAGTTGGGTACAGGTGAGTGGGAGTTATATAACTTAAAAAGCGACCGCGCTGAACGCCATAACTTAGCTGAGCAATATCCTGAGCAAGTGGCTAAATTGGCTCAAGTTTACGATCAATATCGTCGACAAAATGGCGTATTGAGTTACCAATAATGCGTTTTTTTTACTTGGCGCTGGCTTTACTACTGAGTGCCTGTCAGCAGCAACAACCGAAAAGCCAAGCCTTAGCGCTTGGCAATTTAACGCGTTGTCAGGATTATTCAGGTTTACCTACAGATTGGCAACGTAGCGCCACAGCAGGGATGCAATATATTCCTCACGGTCACTTAATGCTTGGTTCAGCGCTTGCTTATGCTGATGAGCGTAACTTTGGCGAAAAACAGCGCACTGTACAAGGGTTTTGGATCGATCAAACTGAAGTGACTGTGGCACAGTTTAGAAGCTTTGTTGAAGCTACTGGCTACGTGACAGACGCGGAAAAACAACACGCTGCCGCTATTTTTAGTCCCGACCCGAAGCAACCTAATACTTGGTGGCAACTGAAACATGGCCACAGTTGGCAATATCCTGAAGGCAAAGATCAAGCGGCAGCCAAAGAGCATGAGGCCGTACGTTTGGTTACTAAAAATGATGCCGAACATTATGCGCTATGGTTGGGGCGTGAGTTGCCTACTGAAATTGAGTGGGAGTACGCCGCTAAAACCCAACATTACCACGACCAAGGTTTAAAGCATGAACCACGTAATGCTCAGCATCAACCCAATGCCAATTATTGGCAAGGTGGTTTCCCCTTTGAACCGCAAGTTGAAGACCATTTTCAAGGCATTGCACCGGTTGGCTGCTATGCACCCAACGCATTTGGCTTATATGACATGATTGGCAATGTCTGGGAATGGACCGCATCTCCTTATCAAGGTGCTCATGACCATCATATGGGCAATTATGCGGCGCTCAGATCTAAACATAGCCAAAATTTTGTGCTCAAAGGCGGTTCGTTTTTATGTGCCAGTCAATATTGTGCCCGCTATCGTGCCAGTAGCCGTCACCCACAAGAATTTGATCTGGCCACCTCACATGTTGGTTTTCGTACCGTTTTACGTGGCAAACCTTAAAGGCATATCGCAAGCATGACATTTTTTCTCTACAATCTGATTTAAAATGCTAGCCCAAAACTGTTTGGGCATGGCTAATATAAGCAGCATAGAATTGAATATAACGAGATTTTTTATGTCACATGCCTTAGACGGTTTACAGTTTCCCATTGATCCCAAAACTCAAAAACCCAGCAGTACTAAAATCGGCAAGGAAATCATTGCCGAAGCCTTATCTTTAATTGATAACAAAACAGCTCAAGCCTTATTGGCCGAAAAAAACTGGCGTAAACAATATCCTCACTATTTTAAAGCGCTCGTTAAAGGCGCGATTTTAAATTCCGCCCATACCCTCATTATTGCCGAACAAGGCTTACAAAAAGCACGTAATAGTGTAGATTTTTATCGTTATGGCGAGCGTTATCATCTTAAAGATGCCATAAAACTCAATGCGCAAAATCTCTACACTGTTAAAATTCAAGGCAAAAGTCAGGCTGCACCTGCGTGGTATGTGCCTTATCAAGGGCAAAAGCTACAAGGCGCTGCGCTGCTCAAACAACTCGATGCTTGGCAAGCTGCTGGCATTATTGAGTCCAGTCATGCCGATGCCATGCGCCTGTGCGTCGCCCATCCAGAATGGTTTGATTTATCTGATCGTAATATGGTGCTGTTTGGTGCCGGCTCTGAAGCAGGACCTTTAACCTGGCTATGTCAATGGAAAGCCAATATTGTGGCTGTAGACTTGGCCAATGAAAAAGTATGGCAAGGCATTTTAGATAAAGTCCACGCTGGTAATGCCACTTTATATGCGCCAAGTCATCAAGCTGTTCAAGCCGATGCAGCTGATTTAGCCCAGCATTTAGGCGCCAATTTACTGAACGAAATTCCAGAGATTATTAAGTGGTTAGTGCAAAATCCCCATCCGCTAGATTTGGCCGCAATTGCCTATTTAGATGGTGAAAAACATGTGCGTGTATCAATTGCCATGGACAGCATTATGAGTGAAGTGAGTGCACAAAAAGCCAATACTAGCTTAATGTTTATGTGTACGCCAACTGATGTCTATGCGGTACCGCCTGAGGTGATTGAAGCTTCTAAAAGCAAATATCAACAGCGCGCTAAAATTCACAGCCAACTGAGTAAAGCGCTGGCCTTACTCAGCCAGCAACATTTATTTAAAGCCAATGATCACAGCTTAATTCAGTCTGATAATGGGCAAAAGTACGGTATAAGTGACTGTCTGGTGATTGAGCAAGGGCCAAACTATGCCTTAGCCAAACGCTTACAACAATGGCGTGCCACACTGGCACGCAGTCAGGGTCAAGTGGTCAGTATTAATATTGCCCCATCTACCACCACCCATTCTGTGGTGAAAAATCCGCTCCTCAAAGCCGCTTTTGATGGCGCACAATTATTTGATGTTGAAGCATTTGCACCTGAAACCACCAACGCATTAATGGCAGCACTTTGGGTACATGATTTACGTCATGCTCATTCTGTGGCACAGCCAACCACCGAGCTTCCACATCCTTTAGAACTGATGATGTCTGGTGCCAACCATGGCGGTTTATGGCGTGTGCCTTATTTGGCGCGCACTGCACTGCCTTTGGCTGCCGTATATGGTATGGCCAAGTCCAAATTACCGCTTAAACTGCTGAGCAAATTAAAGCCATAAAAAAACGCAGCCTTGGCTGCGTTTTTTTATGCTTAAGCTTAGAAGACTTTAAGCAATAACCAATACAACACACCTGATAAACAGATGGTTGCAGGTAGCGTAAAGATCCATGCCGACAGAATAGTTTTAACGGTATTAAAGTTTAAACCTGACTTATTGGCCACCATGGTACCTGCCACCGCAGAATTTAAAACATGTGTAGTCGACACTGGCATACCAAAGCCATCTGCTGCTGCAATGGTTGACATTGCCACCAGTTCAGCTGACATGCCTTGACCATACGTCATATGGTTTTTACCAATACGCTCACCTACTGTGACCACAATACGCTTCCAACCGACCATGGTTCCCAGACCCAATGCCAAGGCAACCGCCACTTTGACCCAAGTTGGAATGTATTGTAAGAATGAATCAAGGTTGTCGCGGTATTCATCCACGGTTTTTTCTTGGGCTGCCGTCATGGCCGGCAAAGCTTCCGCTTTATCCAAACGTTTGAAGGCTGTGGTGCTTAAATACATGTCATTACGGAATTCAGACACCAACTCTTCTGGTACATCTTTAATGTTGTTATAGCTACCTACTTTTTCACCCAAGTGATCGGTTAGGCTAGCTAAAGCCGGCACCACTTCAGGTGTAATTTCTTTGGTTTGTACATATTGCGTGATGATGGCACGTGCCTTTTCATCGGCAATATCTTCATGATTTGGATAAATGAGATCTGCTGTTTGTGCAGATAGCTGCCCGAAGGATTGCATATGCGCGCTATCGACATTTTTATTGAGCGAATACGCCAGCGGCACACAGCCAATTAAAATCAGCATGATTAAACCCATACCTTTTTGACCATCGTTTGAACCGTGGGCAAAACTCACACCGGTACAAGTAAAGATCAAAATAGCACGAATTAAAGGCGGTGGTGGCTTATTCCCTACAGGCGGTTGGAATAATTCCATTTGTTTCTTAAAGATTTTTTTCACCAATAAGAACAACACTGCCGCAAAAGCAAAACCAATTAACGGTGAGAATAACAGGGCTTTACCCACTTTCATCACCTGTTCCATATCTACACCTGATGCACCGCTACCTGCGTGCAAGATGTAGTTCATGATCCCAACCCCTAAGATCGAACCAATTAAGGTGTGCGAACTTGAAGCCGGAATACCTAAGAACCATGTGCCTAAGTTCCATAAAATGGCGGCAATCAGCATGGCAAAGACCATGGCAAAACCAGCACCTGAACCGACATTCATAATCAATTCGACAGGTAATAAGGCAATAATACCGTAGGCGACCGCACCACTTGCCACCATAACCCCTAAGAAGTTACAAAAACCCGCCCACATCACTGCCACAGGTGCCGGTAATGCATTGGTATAAATTACGGTTGCAACTGCGTTGGCGGTATCATGAAAGCCATTGACGAATTCAAAGCTGAGCGCAATAAATAAGGCGCTGGCCAATAAAATCACCGTATATAGCCCCAATGCCGGAACATGAGCTAAATCTGCAGACAATTGAAAGCCAATATAAATTAGCGTAGAAACAATCAGAGTCAAAAACACCGGCATAAAGAATTTCGGTGTCGGCACATGAACATTGGTCGACTGATCAGCCGAATGTTGTGCTGAGTCTTGGGGAGTTGGATTAGAATTCATGCAAGCAGGAATAGAGGATTCAAGGATCCCCATATTGTTCAATTAAATTATGACAATTATATGACAAAGAGACCCTGATCGCAGGCTATTTTAACTGCAATTGCTTGGTTTTGGTCGGTGGCGTACACATTATCGTCAAATAATGATCAAGATTTACAAGCGAGCATGATTTTTGGTCCTATCAATTAATAATGTACTGCACTCGTTGAAAGCACAGTTTTGATTTTTATTTAATCTAAGCAATAAATATGACAACAACATGAAAAAATTTCATTTCTTTGTATTTTCTGCATAACAATTCAACTGCTTAATTTGAATACTGCTTAATTTATAGCGAAGTCTGCTAATATATTGTCGATTTTCTATTCCATCGGATTGGGGTTTTGTATGTCCACACTCGCCACATTAAAAGAGCTTCTTGCCAAGCGCATCCTGATTATTGATGGTGCAATGGGCACCATGATTCAACGTCACAAACTCGAAGAAGCCGACTACCGTGGTGAACGCTTCGCTGACTGGGCATCTGACCTTAAAGGCAATAATGACCTTTTGGTGCTCACTCAGCCACAAATTATTCAAGGCATTCATGAAGCGTATCTTGAAGCGGGTGCGGATATTATTGAAACCAATACCTTTAACGGTACCCGTGTGTCGATGTCTGATTACCACATGGAAGATTTGGTTCCAGAAATTAATATTGCTGCTGCTCGTCTTGCTAAAGAAGCGTGTGCAAAATACTCAACGCCTGAAAAACCACGTTTTGTAGCAGGTGTACTTGGGCCAACATCACGTACAACCTCAATTTCACCAAATGTAAATGACCCTGCCTTCCGTAATATTACGTTTGATGAATTAAAAGAAAACTACATCGAATCGACTAAAGCGTTGATTGAAGGTGGTGCGGACATCATCCTCATCGAAACCGTATTTGATACGTTAAATGCTAAAGCTGCAATTTTTGCAGTCAAAGAAGTGTTTAAAGAGTTGGGCTATGAACTGCCAATTATGATTTCAGGCACGATTACTGATGCTTCAGGTCGTACTTTAACAGGTCAAACCGCAGAAGCATTCTGGAACTCCATGCGCCATGCAGAGCCACTCTCTATTGGCTTTAACTGTGCGCTGGGTGCGGATGCAATGCGCCCACACGTCAAAACCGTGTCTGACGTTGCCAACACCTTTGTTTCAGCGCATCCAAACGCAGGCTTACCTAATGCCTTTGGTGGTTATGATGAAACGCCTGAGGAAACAGCAGCATTTATTAAAGAGTTTGCAGAAAGTGGTCTAATCAACATCACAGGTGGTTGTTGTGGTACCACGCCTGACCATATCCGTGCCATTGCACAAGCGGTTGAAGGCATTGCGCCGCGTCAAATTCCTGAAATCGAACCTGCGTGCCGTTTAAGTGGTTTAGAGCCATTTAACATCACTAAAGATTCATTGTTTGTGAACGTCGGTGAACGTACCAACGTGACAGGTTCTAAAAAATTCTTACGTTTAATTAAAGAAGAAAATTTTACCGAAGCTTTAGATGTTGCACGTCAGCAAGTTGAAGCAGGTGCACAGATCATCGATATCAACATGGATGAAGGCATGCTTGATTCGCAAGGTGCGATGGTGCATTTCTTAAATCTCATTGCATCTGAACCTGATATTTCACGTGTGCCTATTATGCTTGACTCTTCTAAATGGGAGATTATTGAAGCAGGCTTAAAATGCGTACAAGGTAAAGCGGTGGTGAACTCAATTTCCTTAAAAGAAGGTTATGACGAGTTTGTAGAACGTGCGCGTCTGTGCCGTCAATACGGTGCGGCTGTCATTGTCATGGCATTTGATGAAAAAGGTCAGGCTGATACCGCAGAACGTAAAAAAGAAATCTGTAAGCGTTCTTATGATGTGTTAGTAAATGAAGTCGGCTTCCCTGCTGAAGACATCATCTTTGACCCGAACGTGTTTGCGGTGGCAACAGGGATTGAAGAACACAACAACTACGGTGTGGACTTTATTGAAGCAACCGGTTGGATTAAACAAAACCTTCCACATGCAATGGTATCGGGCGGTATTTCTAACGTATCGTTCTCTTTCCGTGGTAACGAGCCTGTACGTGAAGCCATCCATGCGGTGTTCTTGTATCACGGTATTCAACAAGGCTTAACCATGGGCATCGTCAACGCAGGTCAGCTTGCAATTTATGATGACATCGATGCCGAGCTTAAAGAAGCGGTTGAAGATGTGGTGATGAACCGCAACCAAGGTGAAAGCGGTCAAGACGCGACTGAAAAACTTTTAACGGTTGCAGAAAAATATCGTGGTCAAGCAGGTGCACAAAAAGCTGAAGAAAACCTTGAGTGGCGTAATGAGAGCGTTGAAAAACGTCTTGAATATGCATTGGTTAAAGGCATCACCACGTATATTGATGAAGATACCGAAGAAGCACGTTTAAAATCTGCACGTCCTTTAGATGTAATTGAAGGGCCACTCATGGCAGGTATGAACGTGGTCGGTGATTTGTTCGGTTCGGGCAAAATGTTCTTACCACAGGTGGTAAAATCTGCACGTGTGATGAAACAAGCCGTTGCGTGGTTAAATCCATTTATCGAAGCTGAAAAAACTCAGGCTGAAGCAAAAGGTAAAATCTTACTTGCAACGGTAAAAGGCGACGTACACGACATCGGTAAAAATATCGTGGGTGTAGTTTTGGGCTGTAACGGTTATGACATCGTTGACCTTGGCGTGATGGTGCCTTGCGAGAAGATTCTTCAAACTGCGATTGATGAAAAAGTCGATATCATTGGTTTATCAGGCTTAATCACACCGTCATTGGATGAAATGGTGTTTGTTGCCAAAGAAATGCAACGTAAAGGCTTTAACATTCCACTGATGATTGGTGGTGCAACTACATCGAAAGCGCATACTGCGGTGAAGATTTCACCACAATATCAAAATGATGGCGTGTTCTATACGGCTGATGCTTCACGTGCTGTGGGTGTAGCAACACAACTTCTTTCTGCTGAAATGAAGCCAAAATTGATGGCAGATTACCAAGCAGATTATGAAAAAATCCGTGAGCGTTTAGCCAACAAACAACCGAAAGCTGCCAAACTGTCTTATGCAGACTCAATTGAACATGGCTTTAAGATTGATTTTGCTAAAAACGCACCTGTTAAGCCAAACTTTATTGGTTCGCAAACCTTTACCAACTATCCATTAGACACCTTAGTTGAGTATTTTGACTGGACACCATTCTTTATCTCTTGGAGTTTGGCGGGTAAATTCCCTGCAATTTTAACAGATGAAGTGGTAGGCGAAGCTGCGACTGATTTGTACAACCAAGCACAAGAGATGTTAAAAGACATCATCGAAAATAAACGCTTTGACGCACGTGCAACCTTTAACCTCTACCCTGCAAACCGTGTTGCGGCGGATACTGTTGCAGTCACCGATGAAAATGGTAATGTGACGCATCGCTTTAACCATATCCGTCAGCAGTCTGACAAAGTAACAGGTAAAGCCAACTTCTCGCTTGCTGACTTTGTTGCGCCTAAAGATGTGGCTCAGGATTATTTGGGTGGCTTTACGGTTTCAATCTTTGGTGCGGAAGAACTGTCGCAAGAATATAAAGCCAAAGGTGATGACTATAATGCCATTTTAGTACAAGCCTTAGGTGACCGTTTTGCCGAAGCCTTTGCCGAGCATTTACATGAACGAATCCGTAAAGAATTCTGGGGTTATCAAGCTGATGAAAACTTATCTAATGATGAGCTGATTAAAGAGAAGTATGTCGGGATTCGTCCTGCACCGGGCTACCCTGCTTGCCCAGAGCACTCTGAAAAAGCGCCTTTATTTGACTGGTTAGGCTCAACTGACAAGATTGGTACGCAACTGACCAGCAGCTTTGCGATGTGGCCACCTTCATCAGTCAGTGGTTTCTACTATGCCAACCCTGAAAGCCAGTACTTTAACGTGGGTAAAATCGCAGGCGACCAGCTTGAAGATTATGCGCAGCGTAAAGGTTGGACACTGGATGAAGCGAAACGTTGGTTAGCGCCAAATTTGGATGATTCGATTGTTTAAGAATCCTCTAATTTAGAAATAAAAAATCCCCTCGAGTGAGGGGATTTTTTAATCACCATTCAAATCGCTCATTTCGTTGTTTTTCATTTTCTTCATCTCTTTGAGCTTGTCTATCAATAGCAATTATCCACTCTTTTTCTTTAGCAATGATCAGCGACTCTAATTCTGGAAATATTGGTACTATTTTTTCTTTCAAACTTTGTATAGATGGTAATCTTCTAGACATTTCTTGTGACCAACTACCACTTGCTTGTGTAACCTTAAATATTGATTCATTAAACAAGTGTTCTAGCAGGCTTCCCCTTTCTTCTGACAATTTTAATAACTCCACTAATAAATCTAGCCATACAATCTTACTTTTTGTTTCACCTGTAGTTTCCTCTTGATAATTTTTAACACAAAATAATCTAGCATTTTCTATCCAGAATTTGATTTTGTCTTGATCTTTATCTATCCACTTCAGTACATCACTTGAATCAGCAAAAAACAAAACTTTATTTAAATCACCCTTCCAAAATTTTGATAAAAACTCCTCACCCTCTAAAAATTCTTTTATAAATTTGATTGTGTTCGTCTTTATTAATAATTTTAATATCTTAAATTTTTTATTCTCCCTATAAAGAGAAATGTATCGCTCACCATTAAAATAATCTCCAACATCTTTAAATATTTTATCTTCAAAATCCTCACCACAACCTAATAATACTTTTAAACCATCCTCATAGTGATTGAAGTTACTCTCACTACTAATAAATTCAGGAACATTGCCTAATAAAATAGGTTGATATTTCTCTGATAATTTTTTTTGAAAAAAACACTCCTCAAGTAACTCATAATGAGCTCTATCCCATTTTTCTAAATCAATTAGCCTATCTATAAACAGCTCAAATATTTCATTACTTATTCTATTATGATATTTAAAACCTGCCAATCTTGGCAATTGAGCGATATTAATTTTATCTTGCTTGAAAAGTTGGTAAAAATACTTAAACTCTTCATCATTTTGACAACTATCAAAAATCATATGAGGAGCTATATTCCTCAAAATAGTGTGATCCAATAAAAAATCTATAAATTTTTCATAATCTTTCTTTGAATTATTTTTAAAACCCTTTAATAATCCCAATAAAAACTCAGAACTCTTTATATCTGCTTCTATATATGTATGCTGAATTATATCAATACAATTATCAACATTCTCAAATATATGAACTGTACTTTCACCTAACTGAATCAAATATTGATGTGCTAACCATCCACTACTTGCTTTAATCAATAAATCCAAATTTTCTTTTAAAACCTCAATATCCTTTAAATTTTCACCTAAATATTGGATTAACTTCTCATAAGAATTAAATTCAGGAATTTTAATTGCATGTTCATCATTTTCACTTTTACTCATTCTATAGATATCATGATCTGGAGCTAAAATATAAGTCTGTAATAGCTCTCGAACCCTATTTTTATTAGGTCTTAGCTCTTTTTCCAAATTTTCTAATTCTTGTAATAATTTAGGTGAATTTATTTCTAATTCATCTTTATTGAGGTTAATAATACTTAGTAGTTGTCTATGAGCTTCAGGAAAATATTTACGCTCATTAAATTGCAGTAAAAACTTTCTCACAAACTCAACTTTTCCACATTTCCAAATAATAGCTTTAAGATTGTGCGTAAAAATCTGTCGAACTTTATCAACATTTCGATTATCTAGTTCATCTAATATACTAAGTAAAAACTCAACCCAACTCCAAATCTCTCCATAAGTTTTCGGCTGATAGCCATATTCACTTAATTGAGCTCTTTCAGAATAATCTCTCAGTAGAAAGCCATAATCATTGAAATTAAGTGCTTTAGATAAGCAATCTAAAAGGATTGACTCGTAATCAGGCTTCATTTTTAATTGAGTGACAACTTCTTTTTTTTGCTCTAAATCAGCCATTGTTTCTGATGTATAGAGCCTAAATAATGGAGTTACTAAATCTCGAATAGAGTTGTTTCTTTCACCTTCTTTTTCATCTTTAGCAAAATAAATGAGTAAATCAAAAGCTTTTTTAAAGTTATGTGATTGATAAGATAAAGATCGAACTAATCTAGAAATTTCAACAAAATGAGTATTTTCCCTAGTTAGAAAACTAGGATCAGTATTATGCTTTTGTTCTAGTAATTCTAAAACTTGATCTTCAGCAATATGAGCAAGTAATCTAAATTTAACTAAATCCTGTGAATCATATCCATCATTTAAAAGTTTCTCTCCCAACCATCCACTAGAAGAAAACCATGATGTCACTAACTCTTGTACTTTTGGAACATCATGTAAGTAACTTAAACGTTTAATACAGGACATCTGCAAACGTACAGGCATATTTTGAATAAACTCATCTAGATGTCTAACTAACTTCTTTGAAATACATTCTTTAGCTAAATGATTTGCTAGTACATGCGGTAAAATAGCACGCCATGTCCCACGCTGTTGAACAATGTCTTTACTTTTCAGCTCTTCGATTTTTTCAATAGCATCATAACTATCAACTCTTGCGAATCTCGACACACAATCCAATTCAGAATTTTCTTCACCTACATCCTCTAAATTAAAGGAATAAACTAAAGCAAAATTTTGAGCAACTTTATATAACTCATCATCTCGCTGTCCTCTCTGCCAAAAGAGTCGTTCAAATAACTCAGAACTTGTAAGCAATGCTAAGTTATCAGTACGTTCAATATTTGAAGCAACTGCCAAAGCTAATCGATAGTTACCACCTGAGAACTCAGCAATTTTTCTTGCGTTTAAATCATTAATATGTGGGTAATGTCGCTCTATAACTTTTTTAATAATTTCAGGGCTATTTGGCTTTAATTTATAAACTTCTGTACTTTCTGGTAAATCGTCCTGAACATCATATTCAATAGTTAATAACGAAATTTGAGTATCTTGAATTTTTTTCGTTAAATTGCCATGTGTATCTTGGCCACAATTATCGACAATTAAAATATAGGGTTGCTTTTTTTGAATCAGCTCTTCAACAAAATGCTGAGGTTGTGGGTTAGGTGAATCACCAAAATCACAATACCAAACATTTTTAATATCTAGGCTATTGCTTCCAATGCGCTCATCGAAAAGAGCTTGAGCAAAGCGTGTTTTACCTACACCTGAGAGACCAACCAATCTTATAGAAGATCCGCCTACTGATAGTTTTTCTCGAATTGTATTGATACCATCAGTCACACTAATTTCATTTTTGTTAAAATCTTTAGGTACAATAACTTTAATATCTTCATCAACTAAATATTCTGCTTCAACTTTATCCTTTGTATTTGACCAATCATCGTAGCGTTGCCAACCTTCTAGCTTTTGCTCTGTAAAAAAGTATTTAGCTAAATCATCATGCTCTAAGCACACAAATTCAGATTCAAAAAATGAAGCTTCTCTCCATTCAAGCTCAATCATTAATTCTTTAGCTTTAGCATTTATATCTATTAAAGCCTGAGGGGACATCATCTTTTTTTCAGCTTTATTGTATGCTTCTCCCCAAAACTGATTTGTATATACCAATATTTTGGTTAGTGTGGGATGATCTCTTCTAGCTTTCTCTAGCATTTCTAAAAAGTCATCTTTATGGCTAGAAAGACTTGTAGAGTAAAACTTGGCTTGAAAGCCTATGACTTCACCCTCTTTTTCAATTGGATTTTTTTCAATGCCTGACTGATTTTTAAACCCAAACCATCCTTTTGGTAAATCAAATTCTCGACAAAATAATAGATAAGCAAACCATTCGAATGTCACTTGCTGATTATTTGAAAATTTTGCTGAAAAAATTTCCCAATTCGGTTGAATCATTCTATTTATCCTTTTTACTAGCTTAATGAAATTAAGTTAATTCAACTAAATATACAAGATACAAAAAATAGAACCTTTTCTAACCCATCACACCCAAATTATCCGTTTTAACATTATTCAATCAGCAAATTTCTACAAATTCCTGAATAATAGACTGCAAAATCTCCCCCGTCTAAAAACAGGTTAAATCCATGAAAAAACTCATGAACAACCCAGAACATCTGGTTGTCGACATGTGCCAAGGCTTTGTCCTTGCTCACCCAGAACTGACATTTGATTCCAACTATAAAATCATCGCAAAAAAACAAAAACACCAAAATGTGGCACTCATCAGTGGCGGTGGTAGCGGTCACGAACCTGCACATGCAGGCTTTGTAGGTCAAGGCATGTTAGATGCTGCCGTGTGTGGTGATGTCTTTGCATCGCCGTCGCAAATTCAAGTCTATAAAGCCCTACAGCAAGTTGCCACTGACAAAGGCGTGCTGATGATTATTAAAAACTATTCCGGCGATATGATGAATTTCCAGAACGGTGCAGCTTTAGCCACTGAAGATGGTATTAAAGTCGATTACGTCAAAGTGGCTGATGATATTGCGGTAAAAGATAGCCTCTATACGGTAGGTCGTCGTGGGGTAGCAGGCACAGTATTTGTGCATAAAATTGCCGGTGCTGCTGCAGCACAAGGTTTAGAACTGAGTGAAGTCAAAGCTGTGGCACAAAAAGCCGCGGATAGCGTTACCAGTTTAGGCTTTGCCTATAGCTCTTGTACCGTTCCTGCCAAAGGCACGCCAACCTTTACCCTTGCCGATGACGAAATGGAATATGGCGTAGGCATCCACGGCGAACCGGGGATCCGCCATGAGAAAATCTTGCCAGCAAAACAATTGGCACAGCGTATGGTCGATGATCTGTTCCTTGATCGTCCAGAACTCAGCGAAGTTGCCGTTATGATCAACGGTTTTGGTACTACCCCACTGCAAGAGTTGTATCTCTTTAACCAAGATGTTTGCCAATATCTCGCCAGCAAAGGCATCAAAATTTATCGTACTTTTGTGGGTAACTACATGACCAGTATTGATATGAACGGTGCTTCCGTATCCTTATTGGCATTGGATGATGAGCTCAAAGGCTATTTAGATGCACCTGCCAATACCCCTGCCTTTAAAATGGATGGTTCAGCTGCGCTGCCGCTGAATTTTGCTAGCGCTACAGATGCCAATGGCCTCAGTTTAAATACTGCTGTGGAAACGCATCCTGAACATGCCATCATTAGCAATGAACAATTTAGCATTGAAAATATGCGCTATGTGGTCGATGTAATGAGTGCCTGTATCATTAAAAATGAAGTGCCATTTTGTGAACTTGATGCCCATGCCGGCGATGGTGACTTTGGCATGAGTGTGGCCAAAGGCTTTAAGCAACTCAAACGTGAATGGCCAAGCTTATTGCAATACCAACATATGGATGAGTTTTTAGATCACTGCTCCATGATTATTATGCAACATTGTGGCGGTGCATCAGGACCCATCTGGGGGTCTGCGTTCCGTGCTGCAAGTAAAGCGATTGCAGGCAAAACAACACTATCAACGGCTGATTTTGCCGATATGCTCCAAGCGGCGGTCAAAGGCATTCAAACTACAGGTGAGCGTTCCTTTGGTCGTGGTGCTGTGGTGGGTGATAAAACCTTAATTGATGCCTTGGTACCATGTGCTGATGCTTGGTCTGCCAATACAGATAAAAGCTTTAAAGAGAATTTTATGCTTGGTGCACAAGCTGCGGTACAAGGTGCTGAAAATACCAAAAATATTGTGGCACGTATGGGCCGCGCCGGTACTGTTGGTGATCGTAGCCTAGGTTATCCAGATGCAGGGGCACATGGTTTGGGCGTCATCTTTAGCGATATTGCCAACCACGTTCAATAACGTGTTTGAGCAAACAAGCCTTGAATATTCAAGGCTTGTTTGCTTTAGGCCATAGTGACCCTCGTAAAAAATCCTAAACACATTAGGCTTTTTTATGTTTAAGATATTCCTCTAATGTCTGCTGAGTCACCTGACGTTTATGGCCTTTCAGCTGCGCTTCACTGAGTATGCCTTCGGCGTCAAGCACAGTCACAGGATGACCATCTGCTTGTAAGCGTTTTAACCCTTCAAACAACATACGTGCCCCCACATCATGCACCAAACTTACATTCGTTAAATCTAAAATAATGGCATGATCTGCCACAGGTTCAGCTTGCAAGATACGTAACAGCATTTCTGATTCGGTGAATTGCAGCACACCGCGTAGTTCAAACACCACGGTACCGTCAGATTGCACACTGCGGCTCTGTACAATGGTTTGTGCCGATGGTGTCCCTTGCATCAGATGTAAACCCATGTCATGCGATAAACGCTCAAATATTTTCACGCCACGGACACTGTTGCCATGTTCATCGATTTTGGGTGAAAACACGGCAATCCCTACTTGCCCAGGCAACACCCCAAAAATCCCACCCGCCACACCACTTTTGGCCGGAATACCAACGGTACTTAGCCAATCTCCGGCAGCATCATACATACCACATGTCATCATGACACTTAACACTTGGCGCACCACAGCGCCATCAAGCAAGCGCTCACCTGTAATCGCGTCAATTCCACCATTGGCAAGCACACTGCTGATACGGGCTAAGTCTTTGACCGTGACTAAAATCGCGCATTGCTTGACATAGCCATGCACAATCTCCACAGGATCTTCTGTTAACACCCCAACCGTCCGCAACATATAGGCAATGGATAAATTACGAAATGCTGTCTGAATCTCAGATTCATATACGCTTAGATCAAATTTTAATTCACGCCCTGCCAACCGACTTAAAAATTGGCGCAGTTTTTCTGCCCGTTGTTGGCCTTTTTGCACCGTAATTAACGCATGGGTGGTAATGGCACCTGAGTTAATCATTGGATTTTTGGGGCGTTTGGTTTCTTGGTCTAAAGAAATTTGATTAAATGCTTCACCTGAAGGTTCAACATCAACTTTCTCCAAAACCGCTGTTAAACCCAGTTGTTGCAGCGCTAACGCATAAGCAAAAGGTTTAGACATCGACTGAATGGTAAATTCAACCTCATCATCACCACTTGAGTAAATGGTGCCATCAACCGTGGATAACGCCAAAGCCAAGCGCTCAGGATTGGCTTGCGCCAGCTCTGGAATATAATCTGCCAACGCACCTTGGCTGTTGCAATTGCATTGGGTTAATACGTGGGCGAGGTAATCAGGGACAGGCGTTTGCATCGTTCATCATCATTATTGTTATGTATTTAACATAAACCCTGACTTAAGCTGTGCCAATAGCTACAAGGCTGGACTTACAATTTTATCACATGGCTATAGCGCTGCTTCAGTCAAACGCTGGTGAAATAAAATCCCATCTAAATGATCAATTTCATGCTGCACCATTCGTGCAGGAAAGCCCTGATATTCAGCGCTATGCATCTGCCCGTTTATGTCCGCCTAACACACTTGAATAGAGGCACTACGTGCCACCTGTCCACGCTGCATGGCACACTTAAACAGCCCTCTGCAGCTAACAACAGCTCATTTGAGCGATGGGTAATCACTGGATTAATCATCACCACTGCTGCCATTTCTGGTGCATTTGGGTAACATGGATTAGGGGATGAAGCTACAATAATAATGCGTTTGGAAAGATACACTTGCGATGCGGCAATACCACCCCCATGACGTACAGAGTACTTTGCATTTGTGCCACATAAGCTCGCAGCCCAGCACTATTAAATTCGTCTTGACTCAGCGCTTGTGCAAGCAGCGTTAAAATCGCTTCGCCTTGTTGGGCAACGTGCATGTCAATCTGCTTTTTTTAGTCGGTCAGCGCTTTATATAGATTTAATATGATATTAATTTGCACTTTGGCTTCGTATTTCCTACATGTTTTGTTGGTATAATCCAAGTGCTTATTCGATTGTAATGTATTTTTAGAATGCTCACGTCACAGTTGCATGCTTTTGGTTTTATTATTCCTAGTTTTTTGCTGTGTCTAGGCAGTGGAATTTTATGGATAGGACGTAGCAAACATATTGCCCCTTATGTGCGTTATTTTGCCTGCGTCATTGTGATGGCGGGTATCTTACAAATCGCTCAAGCGATCGCTATTCCGCAGCAGATGATCGACGTGCTGCCTTGGCTATGTGTATGGTTTCTACTGGCCATTAGTCTGATGACACATAGCATTTATTTACGTTTTAAAATTCGAACCCATTGGCCTTATGTAGTCAGTGTGATTATTTTAAGCATCCCGATCTTTTTATATTTTACGTATATTGACTATAGTTTTGAATCTCGTCTGAGTGCCACTATGGTGGCAACCTTACTGATTTTTGGCAATAATTTACGCGGCATTTTGACCAACCGTTCCCAACATTGGTTAGATCATTTGCTTAAGATCATCATTATTCTGATGTTGAGCTTTTTTGTCTGCCAAGTGATGTTTTTGGTGCTGATGGCCAACACGCTATGGTTAGATGCTTATGTGACCCTATTTTGGTCGAGCACACAATTTACCAGTCTATTTTTTAATATGGCAATTTTTTCTTTATTGTCAGGCTGTGCCGTGCATGATTCAATGCGCACCTTAAAATATGAGCTTAGCATTGATCCATTAACTGGCTTATTTAATCGGCGTGCCCTCCATGAAAAACAAAAATTATTTCGTGCTTTACCTGAGGCACCTTATGCCTTGTTATTGTGTGATTTAGATCATTTTAAAAAAATCAATGACCAGTATGGGCATGCGATTGGTGATCTTGCCCTGCAGCACGTCAGTCAAATTATGCGCACGACTTTACGCCAAAATAATCGTATTATTCGTTTTGGTGGTGAAGAGTTTCTTGTGGTGTTGGCGGCCCCAGCTGATTTAGCCTTAGAAATGGCTGAATGTCTGCGTCATAATATCTATCGTCAGCCTTTATATTTACCCGAACAAGAAATTAGCATCACCATTAGCATTGGGGTAAGTTTTTTTGACGCGCCCTGTGATTTAGAACCTGCCTTACAAGATGCTGACCTGATGCTGTATCAAGCGAAAAAAATGGGCCGCGATCAAGTGGCATGGCAAATGGCCAGTTAATTCAAAAAACAGTTGTCGTATAAAAAATAATCCATCATGATTCAAAGCGATATGATTTCGTTTATCTTATAGAGAACATGCATGGACGCAAAAGATCGTCACACCCTTGGCTTATCGTCCTTAGGGGGCGCTTTAGAATTTTATGACTTTGTCATTTATGTCTTTTATGCCAAGATTATTTCTGAGTTGTTTTTCCCTAGCGGCTTGAGTCCGTTTTGGGCCATGCTCAACACTTATGGCATTTTTGCCGCGGGCTATTTTTTCCGTCCTTTAGGTGGTGTGGTGATGGCACATTTTGGTGACCTGCTTGGGCGTAAAAAGTTGTTTAGTTTATCTATTTTACTCATGGCCTTACCAACGCTTGTGATTGGCATCATGCCCACTTTTGAAAGCATTGGTTATGCAGCACCACTGTTGTTATTGCTGATGCGTGTGGTACAAGGCATTGCTATTGGTGGAGAAATTCCTGCTGCATGGACCTTTGTCTCGGAGCATGTACCGGCATCTAAAGTGGGTTTTGCTAATGGCATTTTAACCGCCAGTTTATCTTTGGGGATTTTACTGGGTGCGTTAATGTCCTTATGGATTTCGCTGCAATTTAGCGAAACCCAAATCTATGATTGGGCATGGCGTATTCCGTTTATTGTCGGGGGAGTATTTGGGTTATTGGCGATGTATTTACGTAGCTATTTAAAAGAAACCCCAGTATTTCAAGCCATGCAAGCCAAAAAACAATTAGCCAAAGAATTGCCAGTTAAACAAGTCTTAGCCTCGCATAAAACCGCAGTGGGGATTGGTATGTTAATGACTTGGTTTTTAACCGCGTGTGTGGTGGTGCTGATTTTAACCATGCCAAATCTACTAACCACTCACTTTGGCTATAGTCGTAGCCAAGCATTTAGCATGCAAAGTTTAGCCATTGTCATGCAAATGATAGGCTGTGTTGCTGCCGGTGTTTTGGCAGATCGTTTGGGTGCTGGGCGAGTCCTACTGGTCGGGGCAATGTTCGTTGCCACTATTGCCGGCATTTTCTATCAAAGTTTAGGCCATGCCAGTGAAACCAGCATCTTTATGCTGTATATGCTGCTGGGTTTAGCCTCGGGCACAGTGGGCATGGTGTCTTATGCCTTAGTCAAAATGTTCCCTGCAGCTATTCGTTTTTCTGGGATTTCATTTTCCTATAATGTGGCGTATGCCATTGCTGGTGGCTTAACCTTACCTGTGGTGCAATGGCTGAGTTTATATAGCAAAATTGGCGCGCTATATTATATTTGGGTGGTCTGTCTAGTCAGTGGATTTACGGCGTTGATTTATCGTCAATGCTTTGAAAAATCGAACAATGCGGTTCAGACAAAGTCAGCTGAGTATGATCACCAACCTTAAAATTTAAACGATAATGACGAAATTCCACTACGGCGTAGAATTGTTCTGCGCCGTCATCTAAACCACTTACATGCCATGTCGTGCCTGGTGGAAAATCGTGTAGCCACGGCGCAGCATAAAAATCTGCCACTGAAGCGAGTGCTAAATCAGGCGTTTCCATCAGCTTATGACAGACCTGTAAAAACTGCTGAATATGTTTGTGATGAAAGTCGATCAGCATGCTTATTCCAATAACCGTAATTTCTTTAATCGCGCTCGAATTGCGCCCACATTACGTTGCAAGCGCTGGGCAATTTCCTTTAATGGCAATTGTTCGAGCATAAAGGCATCAATTAAACGTACTTCTTCATCTTCATCCCAAGGTTGATAGGCCTTGGCTGCTGGCTGAATGCTTTGAATCTCGCTGGCTGCCAAATTAACCGTATTGCTTGCTTGTGGCTGTTGCATATGTTGATGCTTATGTACCAAATCGGTAATTTCTTGATAGAAGCCTTGGCTGTGACTGGCCAGAAGATATAAATATTCCTGCGCACGGGTCAGTGCGACATAGGCCAATTTACGTTCCGTGTCAGGCTCACGTTGAGCACGCGGCATGTGCTCTAACCCTAAGCAAAATACATGTTTAAACTCGAGACCTTTACAGGATTCTAGATTCAACACCTTAATGCTATTGCTGTCTAAATTGAGTTTCTTTTTGGCCTGTGAAGTCATCACCCATTCTAGTGGGGCTTGAGCACAATGCTGACTAAACGCTTGATTAAGCCCCTGTTCATCTTGTTTGTGTTCGCCATGATAGGCTCTTAAAATAGCAATCTCTTTGGCTGCGGTACCTTGCTGCAATAAACGTGCAACTTTTTTGGCAATAATTTCGAGTAATTTATGGCGGGCCGGCTCGTAGTGACTCATAGGATATTGCCCCATGCGGCATTCACCAGTATCTGGATTTAAGACCCGATCATAAATGTCTTGGCCTTGTAAGCTACCAATCTGCTGCGGATTCAAAAACTCACGCGCCACATCCAAAATCTCTTTGGTATTTCGGTAGCATTTAAGCAACTCAATCGGGCGTTTGCCTTGTACTTGTAAGCCCACCGACTTCCAACTCGGTTTGCTACGATTGAAAATATTTTGTGCAGGGTCATAGCAAAATAAAATGCTGTTGCTGACAGGATTGACCAATTGGGTTAACAGTTGAATCCACGCTTGGGAAAAATCCTGCCCCTCATCAATTAAAATCGCATCATAAGGATAAGTATTGGGATGCTCGGTTAAATAATCTTGCAACAACTTGACAATACGCTGCTCGTAATCTTCAGACGCCTCGCCCTGTTTAAAAGCAACATTCGCTTGGGTAATGCTTTTCACCACGCCATGGAAATTTTGTACGTCAATCGCTTGCGTCTCACCCAACATGTTTTTAATGTGGTTGCATAAGGTATTGTTAAAGCACACCACCAAAATTTTCCAGTCTGGGTAGATTTGGCGTAAATAACGTGCACGACTGGCCAATACCAAAGACTTACCACTACCCGCGACGCCTTTTAAAATACGATGCCCTTCCCCTATGTTTTTGGCCACACTTTCTTGTTGTAGATCGAGCGCTTTAAAATCTTGCGCTTGTGCTGTAAATAAATCTTCTTGTGCCAAATGATTGACTCGAATTTCAGGAAAAATCATATAGCGCAGCGCTTTTTCTTGCGCATAGCTCAAAGGATTAAACTGAAAGCTAAACCCCTCAAAAGCTGACTGCAAACGCTGTTTGGCTTGCTTACGTCGCTGTGCATCATTAAGATCTAATTCTAGCTCATCTTTAAATAAGGCTTTTTGTGTAGGCGTAATGGCCGGTGCTAATAAACCCATCTCATTGGCATCATGACGGGTGATGTTGGTATAAAACACAGCATAGGTCACCGGAAAAATCAGCTTACCTTGGTATTGCCCATGCGGATTAATAAAGGCGGCATTTTGTTTACACTGATTCATCAGTTTTAAGCTAAATTGACGCGCTTGTACATTGGGATTCGCCACTGAGGTGACTTGGCCATTTTTATAAAAAGTGCCGGAAAAATACAGCTTATCCAATTGTCTAAAATTGCTTTTTGACCAGTCTTTGACTTCAATTGCCAATAAACCCCACGCTGGATGCCAAATTAAAAAATCCGAATAACGCCCCAGTGCTTCAGGTTCATACCAAATGCAGACCTGATCCTCATCGCTAAATAAGTGTTCTAAAAATTTAAAGACTTTCTTTTCGCCAGCAGTGGCGTCAGTTTGGTTTAAGCTGCTTGGTATAAATTCGGCCATGATCGAAACACTGTATTTTCCCCACGCGAAATATACGCTAATTTTGCGTTTAATTTAAGCGGCTTTGCTGCCATTGCTTTAAGCCCCAAATGGCCAGTCCCACAAAAGCTGCATATAAGGCTGCGGTTAAAAAAAGTTGCTTATACATAAACATGCCCACATAAATCACGTCTAATACAATCCATAACCACCAAGTGGCAAGATATTTACGACTGGCCCAATACGTAGCCAATAGGCTAAACGCCACCAATTGTGCATCTAATAAAGGTAAGGCAGCTTGGGTAAAATAATGCAGGCTTAAACCAAAAGCCAAGCCCAATACAAAGGTAATACATAACTGCACTCGCGCAGTTTTGAATGCAATATGCTGTACCTGTTGGTTGTTGTGCGTTTTATGCCACGTTGCAAAACCATACATGGCCATGCCCATAAAAAAGCCTTGCAACACGGTTTCGGCATAGAGTTGATAGGTATAAAACAAATAGCCATACACGGCTGCGGCAATAAAATTAAACAACCAACATAAAATATGTTTTTTTACCGTTAAAGAGACTGCGATGACACTTAAAATGACCGCAAAGATTTCTAAACTGCTCATTCTAAATGCGCCATGGGCAATTTGAGGCGTTCATCCATATGTTGGCTGCTATATTCAGGATGAAACTGGGGTTTCCATAAACTCAGTTTATGCTCTTCGCCAAAACGATCGACATGTAACTGGAAGATGCCATAACGGCCAATATAATATTCATAAGATTGGCTGGCAAAGGTCAAATAAATGGACCATTCTTCTAAATCTAAACGACGCACTTCATGCTGAGTTTCTAGCGGCAATTTACTCAGTAAGTCATCCCGCATGGCAAACACGGCCCGCGAATCACGTTGCTCGATACATTGCTGCATAAAAAGGCGTGCTACTTCATCAAAGAGGATTTGTTTTTCTAAAAAAATTTGCGCCAATACATCGTCAATAAAACGCGCAGGCCCAGCCGTTAAAGGCGGGGTATAAGGCGCTTGTGTCATTGTACGACTGGTCAATTCTAAGTAGTGATACATCAATATCGCCAAGACCACAATTACAACGAAAATCAAGAGCATATGACCCATTGGGCAACCTATGTTTATCGCAAAACTTTATGGCGCTACTATAACGATTCTCAGGCAATAAAATAAACCTTATTTCAGCCTATCAGCGAAATATAATCCGCTTTAAAGGCCTAAGATCCAAACGGATCTTAGGCCTTCATGCTTAGTCGCGTGTTTTTACATCATACAACTCAATTTCAAAAATTAAGTTTGAATTGGCAGGAATTACGTTGCCCATTTTGCGCTCGCCATAAGCCAAATGTGCCGGCACGATCAGTTTACGTTTGCCACCCACTTTCATGCCCATAATGCCTTGATCCCAACCTTTAATGACACGACCTGTACCAATCACGCATTCAAAGTAGTTACCACGATCAAGTGATGAGTCAAATTTGGTGCCATCTTCTAACCAACCGGTATAATGCGTGGTAATTAACGCACCTTTGACCGCTTCTTTACCTGTCCCTTCAACTAGGTCAATGATTTGTAATTCGTTGCTCATTTCATATACCTCAACAAAAACGCTAGTATAAACAAGATTAGAAATTCAGTTCTTGAATATCCGGATCATTGAGTAAATATTCGGTTAAGCGTTGATGATTTGTTGCTGAACCAATCAAAATCCAACGGCCGCTAATACGATTTTGAGTTTTATGTTGGCTATTGCGAATGACTTTCAGCTGATAGGTTTTAAATAAATCTTCGTATTTGTCTAAGGTTTCTTGGTTATAGATACACACAATACGGTAAGGTCTGGCTTGGTTTAAATCTTCTATTTGTTCTTGCACATAAATTAAAATCGCCAGCACCATCATCACAATCACAGCGCTAAATACACTTAACATTTCATAACCTGCACCTACCGCCATGCCTAAAGCGGCAGTCATCCAAATCGTGGTGGCGGTGGTAATACCTGAAATGCGATTTTCTTCTTTAAAAATCACGCCTGCGCCTAAAAAGCCTAAACCAGTTAAAATATTGGCAGCTAAACGATCGGGATTGTCTACCCCAATTTTGATCGATAACATGGTAAATAAACAGGAGCTGACGCTCACCATAATCATGGTACGTAGCCCTGCCGATTTACTGCGATATTCACGTTCGGCACCAATGACCGCACCAATTGCTAAGGCCAGCACTAAACGATACATTTCTGCATCTGTCATGTTGTTCTTCTTATTGTGGATTTTCTTATAGTAGATATACAAAGCTTGGCGTTAAGATGCAAGTTTGCCTTAACGCCCAAGGCTTTATTTCAGCTGAGTCCATTCAATTGTGGCTTGCGCGTTGTCACCAATTAAGGTCCATTCACCATCCATGACATTGAGCTGTAATTGCATGGTACGTTCACACAGCGCTTGAATGGCGTTGGTTGTCGCTTCCGATAACTGCCACACTTCAACGTTTTTTAAAGTTTTGATTTTACTGCTACGCTTATACCATTCATCCACTGCTGAACCGTAGGCAATAACCGCCACTTGGTCGCAGCGTGCGCTGGCTTTTTTGACTTTATCTTCATCTGGCAAACCTACTTCAATCCATTTTTGTAATTGACCCGTAAGGTCTTTTTGCCACAGAGCTGGTTCATCAGTTTCAAATAAATCTTTGGTAAATTCTAAATGCTCATCAGCATAACGCGCATACGCCAAAATACGCACCATTAAACGTTCAATGGTTTCTGATGGGTGCAGTGCCATGGTCAGTTGGTAGTCGCCATACTGATGCACGTCCATATTGGCGATATTTAAGTCTGCCTTGTAAATGGTTGCTTTTAAAGCCATTGCTAAAATCTCCTGTTTGAATTGCCGCTAGGATACTCGATTTAAGCGGCAAACCTACGCTTTGGCGAAGTTTTTGCATGGTGTCGAGATAAATTTAAGTACTAGAGATAACCGCATGTGGCAGCGCTTTAAACAAAATTTATTTTTACAGGTGGTATTGGCCCTAATATTAGGGATTGGGATGGGGTTGCTTTGGCATGATGGCGCCTTAATGCTCAAACCCTTAGGTGATGGCTTTATTGCCCTGATTAAAATGCTCATTGCACCCATAGTCTTTTGTGTGGTGGTGTTAGGGATTTATGGCGCCCAAGATATTAAAAAAATGGGAAAAGTCGGCACCAAAACCATTATCTACTTTGAAATTGTGACCACACTTGCCCTGGTTTTAGGCATCGCGATTGCCTATATCTTTAAACCCGGTGCCGGTATGAATATTGATGTGGCCAGCTTAGATCAGCAAGACTTTAGTGTTTATGCCGAACGCGCTGAAGGCATCAGCTCTGGGGCAGAGTTTTTATTTAACTTGATTCCTAAAACTTTAATCGGTGCATTTAGCAATGGTGACATTTTACAAGTGCTGCTAATTGCCATTTTATTTGGCGTGAGCATGTTACTGATTCCCAAAACACTGGCCGAGATTGTATGCCAAGCGTTAGAAGCCTTTTCTGAAGTGTTTTTTAAAATGATGGGCTTAATTATTCGCCTTGCACCACTTGGGGTGTTTGGCTCTGTGGCCTATACCACCGCTAAATTTGGTCTAAATTCCTTTGCTCAGTTAGGTTATTTGGTGTTGCTGTTTTATGTCACTTGTATTTTATTTGTGCTGATTTTATTGGGCAGTATTTTAAAATTGAGCGGCTTAAATATTTTTAAGTTTTTAAATTACTTTAAAGCTGAGTTGTCTATTGTCATGGGGACCGCCTCTTCAGACTCAGTTTTACCGCAAGTCATGAAAAAACTTAAAAATTTAGGTATCAAAGACTCAACTGTAGGTTTAGTCATTCCGACTGGCTACTCATTTAATTTAGATGGTTTTTCAATTTATCTGACGTTAGCAGTCATTTTCATTGCCCAAGCCTGCAATATCGACCTATCCATGACCGATTTACTCAGTATTTTATTGGTATCTTTAATTACCTCTAAAGGGGCGCATGGAATCCCAGGCTCTGCTTTGGTGATTCTCGCCGCTACCTTATCAGTCATTCCAGCCTTACCAGCAATTGGGTTAGTCTTATTGCTGTCTGTCGATTGGTTTATTGGCATTATGCGTGCGTGCACCAATTTAATTGGCAATTGTGTGGCAACCGTAGTTATTGCGGATTGGGAAAATGATTTAGATCATGCCAAAGCACGTGAAGTACTGCATCAAGGCGCAACAACTCCACGCTCGGTTTAATCAATCGTGCTGATCAATACGGCAGGCCAAAAGCGCCGCTTCAAAGGCCTGCCAATCTCGCGCGCTTTGGTAAATCACTTCAATGCGGTTGTCGATATGTTCAGCACTGCTTTGGTAGTTAAATTGCTCAGGATTAAAATTAAAACTTTTCCAGCCTTGCTCAGTATTAAAAATTGCTTTAATACGTAACCAATCTTGCTGTTCACAAAGTAAATCTAATACATCATAAAAATTAAATTGCCAACGCTTGGAAAATTTCCAACCAGCTACCGCATAGCCTTGTGCTTGCTCAACATAGTGATACGGCAATTGTTTAATCTCAGGTAAAGCTTGATTAACTAAAGTCTTTTGTATTTTGAGAAGTGGCTGTACTTGACGCTTAGGTGCACGATAAACGTGATCAATGTCAGCCAGCTGAAGATTACCGTTTTCAGCAAGAAGCCACGTTTGTCCATAGGCTTGATATTCTTGCTGCAAGGCCTGTAGCGCCTGTTGATCGGCTGCTGTCATCAGATCTTGATGCGAAATCACAATCATCTGTGCAGCTTTGAGTTGATCTTGATAGAGGTGTTGTGTACTCCATGTGGCATCATGCAAACGTGAACCATCCACCACCGTAATTGGACTGCGTACAGCTAAATGCGCTTGCCAGTGAGGTTCGGTGAGTTGCTCTAACAACTCGGCAGGATGGCCCAGCCCTGTAGGTTCAATAAACAAACGATCCGGTTGTTCTTCGCTAAGTAAGCGCGACAAAGCAATTTGCATCGGTAATTGACTACTACAACATAAACAACCACCCAATAACTCTTTGACCGCATAGCCTGCATCTTGTGGCAGTAACGCTTGATCAACGCCAATTTGTCCAAACTCATTCATGAGCACTGCCCATGTTTCACCTTCAGGTTTTTGCGCGAGAAGTGCTTTTAAAAGTGTGGTTTTACCTGCGCCTAAAAAACCAGATATCACATGTGTGGCTACAGCTTGTGGCACAACGATTTGCATATCCACCCCCAATTTAAAATTGCCCTCATGCTATGCAAACTCAAGCTAAGTTGCAATACAAGCATTAAAATGCCAACTCAGACAGGCTGATGTAAGATTTGCTTACATTTTTAGTCGTCGCGTTGTATAGCTGCTTACTGCCTAAAAGGACTTCTTTGTTAAGTTATATTAAATTTTACGTTTAATTTCTAAGCGATTTTTCATATTTAGATACAATTTGAGCAAAAGTAAATGAATTTTATTTACAACAACTACACAGCTCAGACCTTATTGTATTTTTCACGTAATCATTAAATGACTTCTTTGTCACGCACCTTGCCCAACTTCACGGCAGCCTCGTAGTATGAGCTGCGTTGCACTGCTGCCCCCACATGAAGTGCAACATCTACTCTTTTTATTTTCAAGGATGCCAAATTATGAATATCAAAACCTTAACGCTAAGCGCCTTACTCGCTTCAACAGCAACTTTAAGCTTTGCCGATGTCAATGTGAATGAAACCCAGCAACCTGCTTCAGAAGCAGCTGCACCTATAGTGGTCTCTGATCAAGAACAAGTCGAAACACCGACGCCAATGCCAGCGCAAGAGACCCAATCTCAAGCGGAGTAAACCGGGCTTTTTTAACAACGCTGCCTCCAGAGTGCAATTGACTCAAACAGCGTTGAACATAAGGTCAAATTGTGCTGCGCAATTTGACCTTTTTTTATGTGCTCTTGGTTTTACTATAGAAAATAATGATGATTAAATCAAAAAACGATATGCCTATAAAATTAAAATTATCAATTAAAACAAAATATTAAATAAAAACCATCATTTCAAACCGATAAGATTTAGCCTAGCTATCCACTATGGCATAGCTTGTGAAAGAGCATTTTTAGGTCCTTAATAGGGCTATTGTGAATGGATTGAATGGATATTCGCTGTGACGACAAACAAAACTGAATATACGACTGAAGTTGCCATTTTAGGCGCAGGTCCTGTGGGTCTTACCATTGCTAACTACTTAAGTAAACAAGGCGTACAGGTCAAAGTGGTTGAGCAACTCGACAGTTTAATTGACTATCCACGTGCGATTGGTATTGATGATGAGTCTTTACGTACCATTCAATCTTTAGGTTTAGTTGATCAAGTTTTACCGCATACCACGCCTAATCATGCGATGCGCTTTTTAACCCCAAAAGGTCGCTGTTTTGCTGACATTCAGCCTATGACCCGCGAATTCGGTTTCTCGCGTCGTAATGCTTTTGTACAACCACAAGTTGATAGCATTTTATTAAATGGTTTAGCGCAGTATCCACACACTGAAGTGTTATTTGCCCGCCATTTAACCCATTTTAATCAAGATGCATCAGGGGTGACTTTAAATGTCACCACTAAAGATGGTGGCGAAGAAAGTATCCGCGCGCAGTATTTAATTGCCTGTGATGGCGGTAACTCAATTGTGCGTCGTACTTTGGGCATTGGTTTCGATGGTAAAACTGCGCCTAACCAATGGATTGTAATTGACATTGATAACGACCCACTGGCGACACCACATATTTACTTATGCTGTGATCCGGTGCGTCCATATGTTTCGGCAGCCCTACCACATGGTATCCGCCGTTTTGAATTTATGGTGATGCCAGGTGAAACTCAAGAAGAGTTAAGCAAACCTGAAAATATTGCCAAACTTCTTTCTAAAGTATTACCAACGACTGATGGCATTGAAGTGATCCGTCAACGTGTCTATACCCATAATGCCCGTATTGCCGATAAATTCCGTGTAGATCGCATTTTACTGGCAGGTGATGCTGCGCATATTATGCCAGTTTGGCAAGGTCAAGGTTATAACAGCGGTATGCGCGATGCGTTTAACTTGGCTTGGAAAGTCGCTCTAGTGGTACAAGGTAAAGCTCATGCTGCTCTACTGGATTCTTACCAAGTGGAACGTAAAGATCATGCCAAAGCAATGATTGATTTATCGGTAATGGCAGGTAACGTACTTGCGCCACCAAAGAAATGGCATGGTATTGTGCGTGATGGTATTGCGTATGCCCTTAACTATATCAAACCGATCAAGCAATATTTGCTAGAAATGCGTTTTAAACCTATGCCACAGTACCATGATGGTGCTTTAATCAATAATGGTGCCAAAACTACACCTGTGGGCAAAATGTTTATTCAGCCAAACGTACAGCTAGAATCTGGCGAAACAGTATTGCTTGATGAAGTTATTGGCAACGACTTTGCCATTGTGGCTTGGGGTGTTGATCCGAAATGGGGTATTTCAGATGCAACTATGCAAACTTGGCAAAAACTTGGGGTTAAATTTATCCAAGTGATTCCTGTGGTACAATTATCTAATAATAAACGTAAACACTATGACGGTGTGATTACCATTGGTGATCCTGCGACTGAGATTCGTAGCTGGTTTGGTAAAACCTCTGAATCTGTAGTGATTTTACGTCCAGACCGCTTTGTAGCAGCACTGGCTATTCCGCAAACTTTAGATCATGTCAGCCAACAATTATTTGCTAAGCTGCATGTCAACTAATCAAAGCTTTAAAAAAAACCACGCGCTCAGCGTGGTTTTTTTATGCGAATTTTATACTCCCTATACGGTTTTGATCTCAGCTATTAAATTAAAAAAATCCCATATAAAACTGTTCTTTTAAGATTTTTAAAATTAGGTGAATGGCATCGTTTTTATGCGCTTTACGATAGCTGGCATATAAGCCAATCATTGGTAAAGGCTCAACCGTATTTTTTACCACAATTTTATCGCCTAATAGCGGAATCACATAGGCCGGCACAATACTCCAGCCCACACCCATACCGACCAAATTCACATTCAGCAAGATATTGGTAGAGTGCTGCACCACGTTGACATTCAGCTTGGCATCTTTAAAGTAATTGGTAATTAATTTATGCAATTGCGGTGAAGCATCCTCATCACTAATCACAAAGTTTTGCCCATTAAAGCTTTTAATGCTGACATGACGTTGCTCAGCTATCGGGTCATCTTTGGGCACAATTAAAGCCAAAGGCTCACTAAAGATTTGCACGCATTCAATGTCAGGTGATTCATCTTGATAGCGCGTAAAGGCAATATCAAGCTCAGCTTTTTTTAAGGCTTTAAACTGATCAGCATCGGTAAAACTATGAAAATGAATTTTCAACTCAGGAAAATGCGCGCGGATATTGGGCATAATGTAGGGAAAGATTTTCATTTCTGCCACCGGCACAAAGCCAATATTCAGCTGATCTTTTTGTAAATTTGCCACGCGACGTGCATCTTGAATGGCGAGTTCTGCATGCTCTAAACTTAATAACGCTTGTTTTAAAAAAGCTTTACCTTCTTCGGTCAGTTCCACTTTACGATTAGAACGAATCAAAAGCTGCACACCAACTTCTGTTTCTAAGTCTTTAATTTGCTGACTTAATGACGGTTGCACGGTACACATACGCTGTGCGGCCTTGGTAAAATTCAGTTCTTCAGCAACTGCAACAAAATAGCGTAAATGGCGTAATTCCATAGCCGTATGCCCCCTAAGATAAACGAAGTTTGGCAGCAACTGTAGCCTTGTAATACAACAATGTTGCCAAAACAATTACAGCACAACCTAAATAAGTCAGTTGATAGTCAAAATAAGCAATGCAATAGCCCATCACCACTGAGCCTAGCGCAAGCCCCACATCAAATAAGGTAAAGAAAGTAGATACCGCATGCCCTATACGTGCCTTGTCTACCGATTGAATGGCCAGTGTTTGCATGCAAGGGAATAAAGAACCATAGCCCAGACCAATAAAGACCGCAGATAACCACAGTGTCCACTGATTTTGCACAAAACTAACAATTACCAAGCCAGTGGCAAAGGCAATAAAGGAAGGATAAATCACAAAGCTTGGACCTTTTTTGTCATAGAACTTACCCACCCATGGGCGTACCAACAACATTGAGGCAGCAAATACAATAAAGAATAGACTGGCGTATTGCAGCAAGTTTTGACTTTGCGCAAAAGCGGTTATAAAGCTGGTGATACTGGAATATGCAAAGGCCGTGAGTAAAGCCACTAAGCTAATACTAACCACTTTAAGCTCCACCACATCATGCAAACTGAGTCGCTTGCTAGCGACCTGATTTGTAGGGGTATGCTCAGGTACTTGAAGAGTTAAAGTAAAGAGATAACCAATAGTCGTTACAATGGTGAGCAGACCAAATAATGCATTAAAACTCATATACTGGATGGCGGTTAAGGCCAAAAGTGGCCCAAAGACCACGCCCAAATTGGTCGACATGACAAAATATCCCATGCCCTCGCCTTTACGGGATTCTGGGATAAACTCATTCACCACTGGCACATTGACCGTGGTTAAAATGCTAAACCAAAAGCCGTGTAAAAAGCGCACCAACAGCAGTGACCATAAACTATCAATAAAAATATAGCTAAAGGCAAACAGTAAAAATAAGATACCCGAACCACGTAGCGCCATTCTTTTGCCCAATTTCTCAATGATCAAACCTGAAAACGGTCGAATCATAATCGAAGACAGTAAAAATAACGTCAGTGCCAAACCGGCATCTTTCACCGTACCGCCTAAATCTTGCAAGATATAAATGGGCAAGATGGTTAAGGTGGCAAAGTAATAGATAAACAAAAATAAGTTATTACACAGACATAAGACAAAGGCGCGGTTCCATAATGACTCATGCATGAATCTGATCCTGCGGCAATTGAACGGGCGCTAAAACCAGCTGGACTAAATTTTCAATATAGCTTTGATCAGGCACCGCATTAAAAAAGATAATTTGATAATGAATCGGCGCATAGAGCGTATCTAGCATTAGCTCAAAAGCATAATCGGCGCGAATTTCTCCGCGCTTAATGGCCAGTGCAATCAACTCACGGGTTTGTTCACGCCGTGGTAATAAATACTGTTTAAAAAAATCAGCCGCGGCTTCACGATTTTGTGCCATCACCGCAAGTAAGGCACGACCAATCGGATGTTGCAAGGCACTTGCTAATTTAATCAGCTGCTGTTGTAAATTAAAGCTTAAAGATTGTTCAAAATCCAATTCAAACACTGAGGCGGTATGCTGTTTGAAACAATCTAAGACCAAGTCAGATTTATGTTTCCACCAACGATAAATCGTCGATTTACCTACACCTGCGCGACTGGCAATATCTTCAATGGTCATTTGGGCATAATCATGCTCAGTTAAGGCTTCAGCCACTCCATTTAAAATACACAGTTTACGGCGACTGGTTTTTTCTAAGTCCATGCTAGATCCAAAACGAAACGCTACGTATCGTTTTATTGTAGTGCAATTGCTATACAGTTGCCATAAAAAAAGACCTCTTCCGAGGTCTTTTTTTTTAGATCTTAACGATCTGATTTTTTATAAATACTACATGAAGGATGATGGTTTTCTTGTAAACGCGCCACCTTACGTTGTTCTGCAGCTTCAAAACGGCAACGCTTCCAATCATTGTCTAAGTTTAATGGTGGAATTTGTTTTGGCTTGCCTTGGTCATCTACTGCCACCATAGTGAAATAACAGCTATTGGTATGACGTACGGTACGTTTTTGAATATTTTGCGCTTCTACACGAATGCCAATTTCCATAGAAGTACGCCCAACATGGTTAACACTCGCCAAGAAAGTGACGAGTTCACCCACGTGAATTGCTTCTTTAAAGGTGACTTTATCTACCGACAAAGTGACCACATAACTGCCCGAATAGCGACTTGCACATGCATATGCCACTTGGTCAAGTAGCTTTAAAATGGTACCACCATGCACATTACCAGAAAAATTCGCCATATCAGGGGTCATTAATACGGTCATGGTCAGTTCAGATTGGTCATCTAACATTGGAGCAAGTTGGTCAAGTGGGGACATCGTGTTCTCAAGACAAAGGATGAATCATATTAGTTGAACGTCATTATACCTGCTTTAACAGAAATATCAGGTAAATTTGCCCAAAATACCATCACTATTATTTATATTAATTATGTCATCATTTAGATAAATATATAATAACTTCATGAGCAAGGTCTGCGCTGGCTACTAGTGAACAAGCGCACAACTGCTTTTAAGCTGAATGATGGACCAGACGTAGCATTTCAGGCGCAATATTGCCATAGCTAATATGCTGATTACCAAAATGTGCTTCAACTTCAAAGGAGCCATCGGCATTTTGCTTAATAATTTTAAAAATCACATCAGGCATCACTGCCAGTTTAACTTGCTGTCCGACTTGCATGCTCATCGTTGTTCCCCTCATTATATTTTGATGCTTTATCTGATTTCAGTATAGGTATTTTTTAGCATCTGGTAAATATAAACCCCTGAATCAGAAGGATTATATTAATAAATTATAAATATTAGATGATCGAAATTAAATCTTAATATTTTTTTATTTTTTGATATACATCAAATAATTAGCATTTTGAGGATTATTTTTTCAGCTAAATTTTTTGGGTTCTGCGACTTTTCAGTTACAAAAAAAGCCAAGTAAAACTTGGCTATAGCGCGTCCTTTTAATCAATATTGCACATGAAATTGTTGCAGACTGTGCTGCTTTTTGCTGGCCAAGACTTTTTGTAAAGCTGCCAACTGTTGCTGTGCTGCCTCTGCTCCAGCCTGCATAGTCATTTCACGACCGCGTACATCAAAAATATGTACCTTTTCACGTAAGTCAGGCTGAATCACAATATCAGCATGCTGTAGTTCTTGCTGTGCTAACTGCTGCTGCATGATATTGATGTTTTGGTTAAATAATCCCCATACATGATTGGTTTCGGTATACGCAGGCTGCGCTAGAATATCTACGGCAATAATGACATCCGCACCTAAATCACGCGCGACATTGACAGGTACTGGGCTAACCAAGCCGCCATCAACATATTCCATGCCTGCAATGTTGGTTGGAATAAACATACTTGGAATAGACACTGAGGCACGTACCGCCTGCCCAGTATCGCCATAGTTAAACACTACCTTTTGACCATGTTGTAATTGCGTGGCCACCACATACATCGGGATTTTCAGTTGATGCAGTGGTGTTTGATGAACCAGTGCATTGACATAGTCTTCAATTTTTTTACCGTCAAAAAAGCCCTTTTTATCTAAGCGGATATCACGTACATCATTGGCTTTCATATTTAGCGCAATGTCACGCAGTTGTGCAGCGTTTTTACCTTGTGCATATAAAGCACCTACTAAGCTTCCTGCACTGGTCCCTACAATAAAATCAGGTTGAATGCCAGCTTGTTCAAGTACTTCAATGGCACCAATATGGGCATAACCACGTGCGCCACCACTGCCTAAGACCAAAGCGACAATCGGACGCTGTTGTGTCTGTTTTAATTTTTGAAAATCAACACGATCAGGTTGTACCTGTGCCACTGCTGTTTTTGCATGGCTTGAAACAGCATTCAAACTTAAACACACAGCCAAAAACAGTTTGCCAGATTTCATCATGGGAGTTTAAAAATTAGCTAAAAATGTGGCGCAAGTGTATGCGATTTTCAAGCGCTGCTGTGTTGTATTTCATTTACCTGCAGCATTTAGATTTTATACTCGGAGAAAAAAAGCCTCCGTTTCCGGAGGCTTTGAATATCACCAAATATCAGAATTAACCTTGTCCTTAAACTTAGGATGGCGGTCCATTTTAAATTCTGGTTGTTTTACCCCTGCCTTGAGCTGTGAGGTGTAGTCTTTAAGCAACATCATCACAAATGGCATGAGCAGCAGAATTGCAATTAAGTTAATGCTGGCCATCACGCCCATAAATAAATCGGCCATTGACCAAATCAGCGGTACACTTGCAATTGAGCCAAAGTACACCATGATTAAGACAAAAACTCGGAATACAAGCATGACCCGTGGATTGTTATTTATAAATTGTACGTTGCCCTCTGCATAGGCATAGTTACCAATAATAGAGGAATAGGCAAATAAGAATAAGATTAAAGCTAAGAAATCATCTCCCCATGCACCAATCTGACTTTCCAAGGCCATTTGGGTTAAGGTCACCCCTTCAAAGCCTGCATTTTCGTACAAACCTGAAGCTAAGATGATAATTGCGGTACAAGAACATACCACAAAGGTATCAACAAACACGCCTAGCATTTGCACTAAACCTTGATTCACTGGATGTTTAACATCTGATGCCGCCGCCGCATTGGGTGCCGACCCCATACCTGCTTCATTGGAGAATAAGCCACGCTTAATACCCATCATCATTGCCATAGATATCATGGCACCAAAGAAACCACCTGCAGCCGCTTCAAACTCAAATGCTTTACTAAAAATGAGCTGAAACATACCTGGTAAAGCATCAATATTAAGAATAGCAATATACACAGCAACAGCTAAGTATAAAAATGCCATAAATGGCACAAAGCTTTCGGCAACTTTAGCAATACGTTTAATACCGCCAAAGATGATCAAGGCCGTCATAAAGACTAAAGCTAAACCTACCCAAGAAACTTCAAAGCCACCTGGCAGCATGATATTGGCTTGATCCCACCCCCAAGCATGCGAGGTTGCGCCAGTAATAGCATTGGCTTGTACCGCATTAAACACAAAGCCATAAGTAGAAATTAAAGCAATTGCAAAAACTACACCTAGCCATTTTTGCTTTAAACCTTGGGTAATGTAATACGCAGGACCACCACGGAATTGTTGGTTTTGATGATCACGAACTTTAAAGAGCTGTGCTAATGACGACTCAACAAAGGCTGAACTCATGCCTAAAAATGCGGTAAACCACATCCAAAATACTGCGCCAGGTCCACCAATGGCAATCGCAATCGCAACTCCGGCCACATTACCGACACCCACGCGGCTGGCAAGACCAGTCACGAAGGCTTGAAACGGGGTAATACCATGCGCATCATCACCAGGTTTACGGCTGTTTTTCATGACCTTAATACTGTGCAAAAACAGACGAACCTGCACAGCACCTGTTGCAACGGTATAAATAACACCGACTGCAACCAAGAACACCACCAAGAAGTCCCAAAGCGGACCATTTAGGGCATTAACCCCATCAAGTAGGGTCTGATTTAAACTTTCATTCATGTTGTTATCCTTATCCCATCAATCGTTGATGCGGGAGAAAAAAAGCAAAAAAGCCCCACATATATGGGGCTTAAATTTAAATACTGTCTAGCTTATCCGAAAAATCTTAAGATAGATTGAATCACCACAACGTTAATTAAATCAACGAAGAACGCACCACATAGCGGTACAATCAAGAAGGCTTTATGCGATGGACCATACATGTTGGTAATGGCTTGCATATTAGCAACAGCAGTTGGCGTTGCGCCCATACCAAAACCACAATGACCTGCAGCAAGTACTGCGGCATCATAGTTTTTACCCATTAAACGGAAGGTAATAAACGCAGCATATAATGCCATGGTAATGGTTTGAGCACCTAGAATCACCATTAATGGACCAGCAAGATCTGCCAACTGCCACAATTTTAATGATAACAAAGCCATAGCTAAATAAAGTGACAGCGAGGCATTACCAAATACATCAATCGCACGATCAAAGATAGTGACTTTAAAACCACCTTCTAACACGTTACGTAAAATTACACCACATGCCAACGCCCACACAAAAGTTGGCAGTTCAAACATAGTGCCTTTAGCATAACCTGTCATAAATTCTGCAAATGCTAAACAGATCGCGAAAAGACCTAAGGTAGTAATCGCATTATCAGCAGTAATCAAACGCACGCGATGTGGATATTCAAATGGTACATATTCATTACCACCTAAATCACCCACAGGGCGATTATCACGCTCTTCAATCTGTGCATTAGTACGTGGTGTCGCTAGCTGGTACTTATTAATTAAAGTTTTAGCTAATGGACCACCAATAATGCCCCCGATAATTAAACCAAAAGTGGCACTGGCCATACCCAGTGCTAAAGCCCCATTAATGCCGTGTTGGGTTTCTAAAATTTCACCCCAAGCACCAGCGGTACCATGCCCACCGGTTAAGGTAATCGAACCTGCAATTAAACCAATTAAAGGATCAATACCCAGTAAGGTAGCAAGACTGATACCTACTGCATTTTGCACCACAATAAATGAAGCAACAGCAGCTAAGAAAATAACTAACCCAAGCCCACCTTCTTTTAATTTAGAGAAGTTGGCACTTAAACCAATAGAAGCAAAGAAAATCAGCATAAAACTGCTTTGCAATGTGCTACTGGTCGTGATGCTATAGCCCCAAACGTTGTATACGATGAGAGAAATAACAGCCGCTACTAGACCACCTGCCACAGGCTCTGGAATATTGTAGCGTTTTAGAAAATCAATTTTATTGACCAAAAAGCGGCCCAGTAACAGCACAATGACCGCAGCAATAAGGGTATAAAATGCGTCGAAAGTAAATTCCATAGCCATGATATCCGTTAGAATGGTGAATTACTGTTATTGTTCTCATGGGGGCAAAGCACTGCCTCTAGAGTTACTTTAAATCAACTCTATTCAACCACAAGATAAATAATGTAAAGACCAATTTTGCAATAACACGTGATTCATTGAAGAATGAAAACAACGCAAAAAATAATAATTTGAGATCAAACCTTAGCGATCTGTCCCATCTAATCGGTAAAAAACGCGGTTATTATGCAGTTTTAATCTATCAAGTCCTATGCTTCAGGCTCAGTTTTTTGTTTAATTTGTTTCTTTTTTCAGCAAATCATAAAAAAAACCGAGGTGATATACCTCGGTTTGGTTATAAATCTAATTTTAGAAACTGTAACGTCCCATTAAACCCACACGGTTATCTTTAAATGATTTACCCTTAAAGTCTTCGCGCTTACCATTGACATATTCAATGCCTAAATCCACTGGCTTGACTGGTGAGTAAATAAAGTTGATCCATGCTTGCTGTACTTCTTTATTTGGTAGTATAGGTGTTGCTGAGTTGCTCTGAATATTCGCATAGCTATTCTCATCATCCGCAAATAACGCACCATAAGCTAAAGTTGAACGCCATTGTGGTGAGAATTTATAAGTTGCCCCCACTTGCACAGCATGGAATTCATTTTGTTCAATGTCTAGGTTGTCATCTAGAGCAAAAGCAGTGTTACTGCCGTATAAATACTTACTGTTACCTTGGACATAAGAATAGTCAGCAGAGAGTTTTAATGGTTGGCTAACTTGGTAGTTTAACCCTACCGCTGCGCCCCAAGCGATTGCATCATCTTTACCCACGTTTGCTTTGTAATGTTCAACTAAAGCACGCGCTGAAAGCGAGCCTTTACCTTCATCAAAGCCTTGCACTACTTTGGCAGCCAATACAGGAGCACTGTATTTCACACCTACCTCTTGATCATTTAGTTTGGATGCGCTGCTATCACCTTTTTCTAAGGCTAGCATCACTTGCGTTTGCGGTGCGACTTTATGGCTATAACGCACCATTGGAACACGTGATGTGCCACCCCCCACGTTAGTACCAAAGTCAATCATTTCTGGCGCATGATTCGATAAGAAGGTTGATGTAGTTTGACCAATTAACCAGTCATTGTAGGTTAAATAGGCATGGCGAATACGTAAGCTATCATTGCTACCTGCAAAGTCGGTTTCAACTTTACCTCCGAGTTTGCCATTTTCAAGTGGCGTAGAGAAATCGACGCCAATACGTGTGGTTTTTAAAGTTGAACGTAGTTTGTCCGAGGCCTTTTCATCACTATTAGCTACGCTGTTAAAGTCGTTATCAGCACCTTCAATAATATAGTTGGCATCAGCACGAACCGAACCATACAGCTTAAATTCAGCCCCATTGGCTGTGGTAAGTTTTAAAGCTTCTGGTTTAACTTTTTCAGCCGCAACTGGCTGTGCAACTTGCGTGATTTGTTGCTGTTGTTGCAATTGAATGTGTTGTTGTTGCTGAACTAAGCTTTTTAAAGCGGCAACTTCTTGGCGCAATTGCTCAATTTGTTGTTGCTCAGTTGCTGCTGATGCATTTGACCACATCAGGCTTGCGACTGCTGACACTAAGCTGATTTTTATTAAAGATTGCGCTTTATTGTTCACTTAAAACTCCAATTTTCTTGTTGCCATTGTTATGCATCCTTCTAAGCAATTGTTGTACCAGATCAAATCTGCTGAGGATGAATGTTTATGCGATTAAAATGGCATACTTTGTTACTTTTTTAAACAATCCAGTTACATTATTTTTTGACAAGTATATGCGTAGGCGTGCTTAGGCACAAAAAGAGGTCATTAGACCTCTTAATTGGCATGTGATTTAGAAATTATAAATGGCCATCATATTGACGCGCTGATCATCGCCACTACGGCTAACTTGGTTAGGTGTGGCAAAGGTTTTACGCTCCCCCATGGTGTACTCTAAACCAAAACTAACGGGTTTGATTGGGCTATAAAACACATTGGCCCATGTCTGCCATAATTCTTTATTTAAGTTACCGTTGGCATATTGCAGATAGTTGTCATTGTCATCTGCTTTCATAAAGCCATAGCCTAAAGTACCGCGCCATTGCTCATTAAATTTCTGCGTAATACCGACAATAATCGAGTCAAATTCGTTTTCATCGACAATGTTTTTATTGCTATCTTGAGCAAAGCCTTGGTTACTTGACAGTACAAAACTGCTGTCGCCTTTTACGTGGTAATAATCGGCTTTTAAAGTGGTGCTTGGGGTAATATCTAATTTTGTACCCAATCCCACACCCCATGCAGTGGTGGTATCACTGTCGGTGCGTTTTTCATTAACCATCCCCCGCAGACCAACTTGCATATTGTCAAGCACTTGATGGTTAAGACGTGTGGTGAGTGCCGGTAAACGCATGCTACTGCTGGAATCTTTAGGATCTTCAAGCGCCACAACAACATTGGTTGCTGGGCTAAATTTGTGTGTATAACGTACTTGTGGGGTACGTTTAATTGAACCACCGGTATAGGTCATGGCATCAACGGTGTCTGGAATATAATCAGGTGGCGCAAAGTTTGACCATGTTTGCCCCACCAACCAGTCGTTATAGCTTAAATATGCATGACGAATACGTAAGGCATCATTACTGCCTAAGAAATCTACTTCAACTTTACCAGTAACCTTGGCATCTTTGACTGGTGCAGCAAAGTCTAAGCCTAAACGTGTGGCACTTAAGGTGGTTCTTAAACGGTCTTTGTAACCCGGTTCACCCTCTAAAGCCACATTGGCAATTTGGTTATAGGGATTAGAGCCAGGTCCGCCTTCAATTTGATAACCGCCATCAGCACGGATGTTGCCATAGAGTTTAAATTCTGCACCACCTGTTGTAGTCATACTCAGCGGAGATTTTTTCTCTGCTGTCACGACTGGAGTGGCTTGCGGAGCCTGTACTTGATACTGACTCAAGCGTTGCTGTTCGGTATATTGCTGTACCAATTGACGCAGCTCTTGTACTTCTTGGCGTAACTGCTCAACTTCACTTTCCCCATTGGCATGTGCCAAAGAACTACCCGCAATTGCTGCACTTAATAGCAATAATTGAAATTTTGCTCGCATAAACTATCCTTTCACTCTTTTTGTTTTGGCATCCATCCTGATGCTGGCTCAAATTTGAACGATTTTTAGCTTTTGTAATAGCTATGCTTTAGTCGAATTTATCTTTTTAAATTTTCATGAATGAATTTTTGAATATTGATTCATGATTTGAAAACACTCTACAATGAATGGCACAAAAATAAGGATATAAGATGAATAATTTAAATCGTGCCGTGGTCGACCACGCCATTTGTTCACGGCGCTCGATTCGCGCTTTTTTAGCAGACCCAGTCCCTCAAGCTGTCATTAAAGAAATTTTGGCGGTCGCCAGTCGCGCACCATCAGGCAGTAATACCCAGCCATGGAAAGTGTATGTGGTGACTGGCCAAACACGGCAAAAGGTGATTGATACTGTTTGCCAAACCCAGCTTGAATTGCAGCAGCACCCAGATTTGGCGCAGCGCTATGTGGCCAGCTTCGACTATTACCCGAAAACTTGGTTTTCGCCTTTTATTGAACGGCGCCGCGAAAATGGTTTAGGGCTATATGGTTTATTGGGTCTAGGCAAAGACAATAAGGCGGGTATGGCTGCACAGCATTTACGTAACTATCAACTGTTTGATGCTCCTGTGGCGCTGTTTTTTACCACACATCAAAATTTAGGCGTTGGAGCGAAAATGGATATTGCCATGCTCATGCAAAATGTAATGACAGCTGCGCAAGCACGAGGCCTAGCGACGTGTCCTCAAGCAGCATGGAATCATTTTCATGCCTTGGTATTGCCTATTTTGGGCGCAGACGCCAATGAAGAGTTGGTGTGTGCGATTGCACTCGGTTATCCAGATGAGACCGCTTTAGTGAATGACTTTGTTACACCACGCGTCCCCGTTCGGGAGTTTACTGTGTTTTTAGATTAAGACAAACGCCCGAGTTGAATATGGCGCATCGCCCAATTGGCACCGCCAATAAACAGCAACATCATCAGTGCCATATTCAACAAAGGTGACCACATCAAAAAATTCAGTAAAACGCCACCAATCAAACCAGCACTAAATTGCATACTGCCCATCACGGCGCTCGCGGTCCCTGCACGGCTGCCTTGTTCTGACATGGCTAAAGCCATCGCATTAGGGCCAGTCAAACCAATGCCTGCCACAGTTAAAAATAGACCTAACAGTACCAAGGCCAAAGGGGCAGTGACCAAACCACATAACAACAAAAGTAAAGCGCCACCCGCTTGAATCATGCCACCGAGTTTTAAACGCGCTAAAATGCCATAACGCTTGACTAACCGTTTATTTAACGTAGAAAACAGCATAATCCCTACAGCATTACAGCCAAACACATAAGCAAACAACTGCTGCCCTAAGCCATAACTGTCCATTAACACCGCAGCGGAGCCACTAATATAGGTAAATAAAGCCCCACTACTTAAACAACCCGCCAGCATGGCATAGCAAAATAACGGATCTTTAAAAATGCTGGCATATAAGTTTAAGATTTGGCTAAAACTCAAATTTAAACGCCGTTCAGGCACTAAGGTTTCTTGAAAAAAGAAATGCACACAAAGTGCTGCGATGATACCAATTGCTGTTAAAAACGCGAAAATGATATGCCAATCAAAAAACAGGAGCACCCAAGCCCCTAAGGTAGGCGCCATAATTGGAGCAATTGTACTCACAATCATCATACTGGCAAAGGCTTGCGCTGAGGCATTGAGATCCAAGCGATCACGAATCGCTGCCCGTGCAATCACCACGCCAACACATCCCCCTAAAGCTTGTAATACCCGCGCGGCAATCAAGCTCCACTCACTATAGGCAAAGATACAGATTAAGCTTGCCAGCACATACAAGCTCAAACCAATATACAACGGTGGTTTACGTCCAATACGATCACTTAACGGACCATAAATTAACTGTCCAACGGCTAGACCTAAAAAATATGCTGGCAAACTGTTGGCCACCATTTGAGTGCTGACCCCAAAATCATCTGCCATCAGTGGCAAAGCCGGTAAATACATATCAATACTTAGGGGACCTAAAGCAGTGAGTAAGGCCAGCAGTAAAATCCAAGCATTCGAGTATTGTTTTGGTGCAGCATGTGACATGGCTATATTTATTTTTTAAATGGCAAGCGTGCAGACAATTCTACACCCTCATAGTATGATTTGCGTGGCAACAATGTTGTATTGATTGCAAAAAAACAGATCAACATAGATTAGGGATTCATCTTGAAAGCTTGGTTCTTAAAATTACAACAAGCCACTTATAATTCCACCTTGATGTATAACATCAGGATGTTAATCGCTTTTGCAGGTACAGCCTTTGTGCCCTATGCTCTGGATATGCAACTGGCAACTATTCCTTTAACTTTGGGCGTAGTAGCCGCCGGTTTAAGTGATATCGATGATCGTTTCTCAGCGCGTATCCTCAATCAGTTGTATACCTATTTAGGTTTCTTTATTACCGCTAGCTCGATTTATTTTTTATTCCCTTATCCGATCTTATTTGGCATCGGTTTAATTATTTCTTGTATTGGTTTTATCTTACTTGGTTCACTCGGGCGACGTTATGTCACTATCTCCTATGGCTGCTTGGTAGTGTCAGTGTATGCCATGCTGGGCGTGGATCTATTTGATGAGTGGTATAAACAGCCTTTATTGTTGGTAACAGGTGCACTGTGGTATGGGGTAATTTCTACCATTAGCTTTTTATTGTTTCCGGTGCGCCAAGTACAAGATCAATTGTCTAAAAGCTATAGTGCCTTAGGGCATTTCTTGTATGCCAAATCAAATTTATTTGATGTAGATATGACGCCTAAAAGCTATCAGCAAAGTATGATTGATTTATCGCTTGAAAACGGTAAATTGGTGGCGATTTTTAATGATTTAAAAACAGCGCTGCTGACCCGACTTAAAGGCGACCGTGGTCAAAAAGATACTCGGCGCAGCTTACAATATTATTTTGTCGCCCAAGATATTCATGAACGTGCCGATTCCGCACATATTGATTACCAAAAGCTCGCCAAGATTTTTGAACACAGTGATGTCTTGTTTCGCTTGCAACGGATTTTGTCTTTACAAGCCAAGGCCTGTCATGATTTAAGCGAAAGTCTGTCACGCCGCCAACATTATCAACACAATAAACGCTTTAAACATGCTTTTGCCAACTTAAAGCAGTCCTTAGAAAAGTTGCGCCAAGATCAACATTATGACCAAGTCTGGATTAATGCCCTATTTAGCCTGTATCAAAATTTAAAATCCATTGATGGACAATTGCGTAACCTAGAAACCGAACAAACCATGAATGAAGAAAAAGCCCGTCAAGCAGAAAATCAGCTTAAAGATGACGACTTAAAAGGCTTAGATGACATCATGATTCGGATTAAACAGCATTTAACCCCTGAATCGGTGTTATTCCGCCATGCAATTCGTTTGTCATTGGTGCTGCTGGTGGCTTATATTTTTGTCCAAGTAACCAATATCGAATATGGTTATTGGGTCTTGCTGACCGCTTTATTTGTCACTCAACCCAACTTTAATGCCACCAAACGTCGTTTACGCTTGCGTGTGATTGGTACGTTAATTGGGATTTTAATTGGCTATGCCATTTTATACTTTATTCCATCAATTGAAGGTCAGTTATTACTGTTAGTGTTCAGTGGTGTGTTGTTTTTTGAATTGCGTAGTAAACAATATGCACAAGCCACCGCCTTTATTACTATTTTGGCCTTACTGAATTTTAACCTCGATGGCATGGGTTTTGAGGCCGCAATTCCGCGTATGATTGATACGCTCGTGGGCTGTTTTATTGCATGGCTTGGGGTGTATTTTATTTTCCCAGACTGGAAATTCCGCCGCTTACCCCGTACCATCCGCCGTTCACTCGAAGCACAGTGTAACTACTTGGCGGAAGTGGTCACCCAATATCAAACTGGACGCAACAACGGTTTAAATTACCGCATTGTACGCCGCGCCGCGCATAACCGTGATGCCGATGTAGCCTCGTTAATTTCAACTTTAGCCACTGAACCAGATTTTGATCCCGATCAAAAAGCTTTAGCCTTTGAGTTTTTATGTTTAAGCCATACCTTTTTAAGTTATATCGCCGCTTTAGGTGCACATCGTGCACAGATTCAAGATCAAGAAGTTTTAAGCTTACTTGAAAATGCCTTGCATGATATTCAAGGGGCATTACTTGAAGATAAAGCACCCGATTTAACTGCACAAAATATGCTGCAAAATATTCGTCAGCGTCTGGTACAAAACCAAGATGAAGATCAGATCTCGTTGATTATTTTGCAACAACTGTCATTAATGCTGAGCATTTTGGAGCAGTTAAGCCATTTAAAACAAAGTTTAAGTCATGAACGTGATCAACATGCCACCGAACTTGCCTCGCTTTAGTTGCTATTTTTCGCACAATAAGTTCACGATGCTATGAGATTTAATGCTAAACTTTTCGCAGTTTTACATCTGTTATTTTCACTATGACCGCGAAAAATTTATACGCTTATACGCTGCAGCCTGTTCCGTACGAAGTGAGTGCCGATGAACAGCGCGAAATTCAATTAAAAATGTGGCGCAGTACCAATACTATTGGTACAAAAGCTTGGGCAATTATGGCTGCTGTGGTGGCTTTGTCTATTCTGGGTATTATTTTACTGAAAAACTATTCCACTATTTTTTGTTGGGTGGCAATTGTTTCAGTGGTGATTTACTTTTTAGTCCGTAAATTTGGCCTTGAATGGTACGTTAAACGCAAAATGAATGAATTTCCAACACAGGAAATTAAAGGCATTAAATTAGGTGTACAACCACACGGTTTAGTGATGCGTCAGCAAATGGGCGTGCAAGAAGGGGTGGCTGTGATTTCTTGGAAAGACATTTATGAGTGGTATAACACCCCTGAATATATGTTGGTCAAGTTTAAAGTCAAAGGACAAGAAGGTGCTTATATCCTGCCAAAACGTATGGATTCTAAGAACTTTTCTTTTGCTACTGTACGTAAGCATTTACAAGAAACAGTCGGCGCTCCTAAAACACTTTAAGTTTTAAGCTTTTTAAAAAACCTCCTAAATAGGAGGTTTTTTTATTTAAATGATAATGAGAATAAATATTAATACTTCACACATTCTCTATTTTCTTGAGATATACTCTACCGCATTCTATAAGCCTTATTTTTCGTCATGTTCAAAAAAATATTTTTCCAGATTCACTGGTTTTTAGGGATCACGGCTGGCCTTATCCTCTCCATTATGGGGGTAACAGGTGCGCTGTATTCTTATGAACCGCAAATTTTAAAATGGATCAACCAAGACAGCTATGTGGTTGAGGCTCAAAATAAAGCCACACTCAGCCCTGCTGAGATCTATCAGCGTTATGCTACTGCCCATCCTGATGCCAATATTAATAGCATTACCGTAGCCAAAGACCCAACTACGGCTGCTAGTATTAATGTGGCCAAAGAAGGTGAGCGTCGTGGTCAAACCATCATGCTCAACCCCTATGATGCTTCTGTATTGCCTGAAATTAAAGGTAAAGAGGTATTTCGCTTTATCGAACAATTGCACCGTAATTTAACTGTTGGCCCTGTAGGCAAACAAATTACCGGCGCCTGTACTTTAATGCTGATTTTCTTTGTGCTGAGTGGTCTGTATCTACGCTGGCCTAAACGTCATAGTATTAAACAGTGGTTATTTGTCAAACCACAACTGAAAGGTCGTAACTTCCTTTGGGATTTACATGCCGTTGTGGGAACTTGGGTGGTTGTGTTTTACCTGATTTTGGCATGTACCGGTTTGTACTGGTCATATGACTGGTGGCGAAATGGTATGTTTAAAGTGTTAGGGGTAGAACGCAGTCAAACTCAAGGCGGTCAAGGCGGTCAAGGCGGTCAAGGCGGTCAAGGCGGTCAAGGCGGTCAAGGCGGTCAAGGCGGTCAAGGCGGTCAAGGCGGTCAAGGCGGTCAAGGCGGTCAAGGCGGTCAAGGCGGTCAAGGCGAGCGTATGCAAGCGCGTGGTGCAGATCAAGCTACACGCAATCAACGTGCTGAAAAGATCAGCCCTGAACAAATTAATGTGGCTCTTAGCCAAGGTTGGCAAGGTTTTGGTCAAGTGGGACGTGATTTCTCGACCTTAACCATTAATATCCCTAAACGCGCCGATGGCGAAGTTTCAATGAGCTTCTTTGATGCTAATCCACAGCATGAACGGGCACGTAATAACTTCACTTTTAACTATCAAGACAACAGCATCGCTAAACTTGAGCTCTATGAAGATAAGAAGCTCAATGAAAAAATTATGAGCAGCATGCTGCCTGTTCATCGTGGTAGTTTCTTTGGTCCAATTTACCAATTTATGGCCATGCTGGCCGCTTTAGCCATGCCGCTGTTCTTTGTGACTGGTTGGATGCTGTATCTAAAACGCCGCAAACAAAAAGCATTAACTTTAGCTGCACGTCAGGGCGCCACCGCATTGGCTGTCAATGCAAATCAAAAACCATGGCTGATTGCCTATGCAACACAAACAGGTGTGTCCGAACAAATTGCTTGGCGGACTGCAACCAGCTTGCAAGATGCCAAAATTCCAACCCAAGTCAAAGCTGTACAAGATTTAAGCCTTGATGATTTCAAACAGGTTGAGCATGTATTGTTTGTTGCCAGCACCTATGGCACGGGTGAAGCACCAGACTTAGCGACCGGCTTTGCTAAAAAAATCTTAACTCAGCAGGCTGATCTACAGCATCTCAATTATGCAGTTTTAGCTTTAGGTTCAACAGATTATCCAGACAGCTACTGCTGTTTCGGCCATCAAATTGCTGCATGGTTACAACACAATGGTGCGCAAGCCCTGTTTGAAACCCTTGAGGTGAATAACGCCAGCAATGAAGATATTGCTCGCTGGAATAGTGCTTTAGCACAAAGTACCAATCTTGATTTAGCCAGCATGCACGTGGACAAGGTCTACGATGTTTGGACGCTCAAAAAACGTGAGCTGCTCAATCCTCACAGTTTAGGCCAAGGCGCATTTAATTTAGAACTGATCACCACGCATGATATTAGTTGGGAAGCCGGTGATATTGCCGAGATTCAACCGGGTAATAGTCAAGCGCGTCTTGAGGCATTTTTACAACAGCACAAACTCACAGCAACACCTGCGCTGTTACAGGCCTTACGTTATAAAGATCTGACGCAAAGCGTCAATGGTTTCTTTAGTGCTGAAGAATTATTAACACATCTCGCTGATTTACCAGCACGCGAATACTCGATCGCCAGTATTCCAAGCCAACAAATGCTACGTTTAGTGGTCCGTCAGCAGCGCCAGCAAGGTGAGCTGGGCTTAGGTTCAGGTTGGTTAACTGAGCATCTAGGCGTGGGTGATGAAGTGTTATTACGTATTCGCAGTAACCCATCTTTCCACTTAATTGATGATAATCGTCCAGCGATTTTCATTGGCAATGGTACCGGTATTGCTGGCCTCATGAGCTTAATACAAGCGCGTGTGCGCCTCGACTATACTGAAAACTGGTTAATCTTTGGTGAACGCCAACGTGAGCATGACTTCTTCTATCAAAAAACCATTGAAGCTTGGCAGACCACAGGCATGTTGAGTCGTTTAGATGTAGCCTTCTCACGTGATCAGACTGAAAAAGTCTATGTGCATCATAAATTGCGTGAACAAGCAGCTGAGCTACGTAGTTGGATTGAGCAAGGTGCCGTCATTTATGTATGCGGTAGCATTCAAGGAATGGCAAGTGATGTAGATGCCGCACTCATTGAAATCTTGGGTGAAAATACAGTTGATCAATTACGCGAAAACGGACGTTATCGTCGTGATGTATATTAATTTTTAAATCTGTTTTAAAAAACCGAAGCTTAGGCTTCGGTTTTTTATTATAGGATTTGTGCAAGGAACAAATTTAGCATGTCAAAATGGCTCAGTCTGGTTTTAGCAATTGTGTTTTTCAGCAATGCCTTATATGTGACTGCTATTACACAGCCTGATTTTGCAGTTTATTTATCTTATGCCTTAGCACTACTTTTAGCCAGTTACAGCTATTTTGAGCAGAAAATATTTCAACTAAACATTAAATTACAACGTGGCATGCAGCTTGTAAAATTTGGATTCATCGCTTGGCTGCTCAGTTTTATTGTCTTTTGTGTTTATTTACAATAACTGCCACATACGTCACCTTCACAGCCTTTACAAGCATTGATGATCTTTGGAGGTGGCATTGAAAATCATCAGCCTAGTCCAGCCCTCAAAATGCGTTTAGATCGCGGCCTGCAACTTGCTCAGCATCATCCTGCTCTACCGATCCTGGTCACAGGGGGTCAAGCATCGTCTAAGACACCTAGTGAAGCATGGGTGATGAAAAATTATTTGGTCGAGCACGGCATTCATGCGTCTAGAATTGTTATGGAACAACACAGCAGCAGTACAGAAACCAATTTAAGCTATAGCAGTGCATTGTTAACAACACTTGGTTTAAATCGACAAAGTCATATTGCATTGATCAGTAGCGATTTTCATTTGGCCAGAATCGCAGCAATTGCACGTCAGCAAGGTTATCGTCACTTTAGCTTAGTCCCTGCCCCAACACCTCATACTTTAATGTTTAATGCTTATCTGCGTGAATATTTTGCCTATGTCAGTGGCTTTATACTCAATGAATATTAATGCAAACGAATTTTACGTGCTTTTGGCAAACCTGCTGCCTTAAATTGCTGGGGTTGCAAACGCTCTAACTCATATAAATAGTTCTTTAAATCGGTGAGCAGTTGCTTGGGTGGGACTAATAGATGTTGGCCATCAGCGGCTAAATTTAGCGACAGTTGTTTTTTTTCACGCACGAGCACTGGAATAATCTTATCAATTAATTCATGTAATGAGATTGGAAATACGCGATAATTGGGCCAGTGGCCAATCACGGCTTTAATTAAGGAAGGATGTTGCCACAAGGCCAAAGCTTGCATTTCGCCATTATCTGACCACGCCCAATGCTGCTCAGGATTCACTAAAGCCATCACTTGTTGCTGCGAAACTAAAGCGAAAATAAATTGCTGATAAATCAAAGCTGCAGAAGATGCTAAAGGCGTAGATACAGGAGAATCAGATGAGGGCTGCATAATTTTGCCAAAGGCAGAAATAAAAAAACCCTACATAAGTAGAGGCCATTGTTTATTTTAAAATATATGGTGGGCGCTGACGGGATCGAACCGCCGACATTCTGCTTGTAAGGCAGACGCTCTACCAACTGAGCTAAGCGCCCTGAGCGAAGAGTAATAAAGCATCGCTTTGTCTGAGCGCAAGAGAAAATCTATGATTTTCTAAAGGCTACTCTTTTTACAGAGTTTTTTAAGATAAATGGCGCAGCGGACGGGACTCGAACCCGCGACCCCCGGCGTGACAGGCCGGTATTCTAACCAACTGAACTACCGCTGCATCACGATGTTTCTTACGAAACACAACCAACATCTTAAAAGATATGGTGGGCGCTGACGGGATCGAACCGCCGACATTCTGCTTGTAAGGCAGACGCTCTACCAACTGAGCTAAGCGCCCTTAAAGGGTGTTAATTATTCTTTGGGATGGCGCAGCGGACGGGACTCGAACCCGCGACCCTCGGCGTGACAGGCCGATATTCTAACCAACTGAACTACCGCTGCATCACAAAAAATATGGTGGGCGCTGACGGGATCGAACCGCCGACATTCTGCTTGTAAGGCAGACGCTCTACCAACTGAGCTAAGCGCCCTGATTCTAGATTGTCAATCTATTCGGTTCAGGAACCGAGTATTCATCTTAAAATGGCGCAGCGGACGGGACTCGAACCCGCGACCCTCGGCGTGACAGGCCGATATTCTAACCAACTGAACTACCGCTGCATCACAAGATGTGGTGGGCGCTGACGGGATCGAACCGCCGACATTCTGCTTGTAAGGCAGACGCTCTACCAACTGAGCTAAGCGCCCTCAAAAGTTTTACTGTATTAAATGGCGCAGCGGACGGGACTCGAACCCGCGACCCTCGGCGTGACAGGCCGATATTCTAACCAACTGAACTACCGCTGCATCTACACAATATTACGATTGTGGCAAGCAATGTTTAATCTCTTAAGTGGCGCAGCGGACGGGACTCGAACCCGCGACCCTCGGCGTGACAGGCCGATATTCTAACCAACTGAACTACCGCTGCACTTAAATCAATTAAACCATGAAAAGGATTTGGTGGGCGCTGACGGGATCGAACCGCCGACATTCTGCTTGTAAGGCAGACGCTCTACCAACTGAGCTAAGCGCCCTTTTCAAAACGTTTCATCGCTTGATGAGGTGCATTATAGAGAAACTTTTAAGTGTGTCAAACGCTTTTCTATAAGTTTTTCGCTTTTTTGCATTGAGTGATTAAAAAATAAGTTATTTTGACCAAAAAAACTAAAAAATGCCTAATTTTCACCCAAATATTTAATTCTAGGTGATTTTTTTAACCGTGATTTTTTTAGGTTTTTAAAGTTCTATGAAAAAATTTCACCGACTGCGCCGCTCAATCGGCAATTTTATCTGCACAGATATACACCAAAGCGTCTATATCCACTAAATCATACAGCTCAATCACATCATCATTTTGCATACGGATACACCCATGTGACAAAGGTACGCCCATTTTTTCTGTCTCTGGTGTGCCATGAATATAGATGTAACGATTAAAGGTATCCACCCCCTCACCTAAGTTAAAGCCCGCTTCTAATCCTTGTAACCATAAAATTCGCGATAAAATCCAATCCCGCTCAGGGAATTGCAGGGCTAAATTGGCATCGTAAATTTCACCGGTCGGCACACGTGCCTTAAACACTGCATTTTTAGGCTGATTATCACCAAACTTTTGCGCAATTTTATGCCAGCCGCGCGGGGTTTTACCGCTATTTTCGGCCTCCCCAATGCCATTTTTACCTGAAGAAATCACATAACATTTGCCCAATTTAGGCAAGCTTAAAGTTTGTTGAGCCAAATCAATTAAAATATCTGCGTCTTGTCTTTGCATTTATTGGATCTCATTTACGCTAATGCTTGACGCATGCGGTTCTGGACGTAACCAAAGCCAAATTGCCACGCTTAACATACTAAAGTTGGTAAAAACTTTTACCCAAAATGGTGCTGGGGTAAATAGCATTAGCATTGCACTGAGTAACATCATGATCGATGCCCACCATTTGGCTTTACGTGGCACAGTGCCGTTTTCACGCCACGCGCGAATGGTCGATCCATATTTGGGGTGCTTTAACAGCCACGCATCCATTTGTGGCCAACCTTTAGAGGCGGCCCATGCGGCTAAAATTAAAAATACAGTGGTGGGCATGCCCGGTAACACGGCGCCAATACAACCTAAGATGACAAAGATCACCACCAAAGCGCGCCAAAATAGGGTCTTCATTGCACGGTCCTAAACTGTCATTGAGCTAGTATAAAGTGTAATGTAGAGGAATTGTGCTGTTTACCCAAGGAATGTTGTGATGACGCTGCATCTTGTAGAACCCTGGCTGCAATTTTCCACTCCGATTGTGCGTCAACTTGGCTTTGCCATCGCCAGTCCCAATATTTTGCGCCAAATTCCTCAAGACCTTGTTTTGGAAAATCATTTTGCACTACATAATGATCTACTTTGGCAGCAGCATTTTTTGGATTATTTACCTAAATTAAAGCAATTAGACGCTGATCCGCGGCCTTTGTTAGATTTTGTTGCTAAACTTAAAAGTACACGCCTAGGCTTACGTTTTGAGATGTTGGTGTGGTTTTGGCTACTCGATGATGCTTATCATCCCTATCAACTTTTAGGCCACAGTATTCAAGTCATTGATGGGCCACGTACAGTCGGGGAATTAGATTTTCTGATTTTTAATCGAGATTTAAAACGCATTGAGCATTGGGAAATTGCGGTTAAATATTATTTGGCTGAACATGATTATGCGTTGCAACATTGGTATGGCCTCAATCGTTCTGACCGTTTAGCACGTAAGCTGCAACACTTTACCCAAAAACAATTTCAATTTCAGCACGCCATGCAACACGACATTGAGGCGCGTTTTTGTATGTTAAAGGGTCAGCTGTATTTGCCTGAGCACGCCTCACTCCCAATGCCTGAGTGGGTCAATCCTACACGGCGTTTAGGTCATTGGGGACATCAGATCCCTAATCCTGAGCTGCACTATTATCGCCTACAACGACATGAATGGATTTGTGCCAATGCAAAGCCCACAAGCCAAGTCGCCACCTGGTGGACCGATGGTTTATATAAAATGAGCGCTGATGAGAGCTATTATATGTACCGCCAAGCGCCACATTTAAGTCGCAGTATCGCTTAGATTTTACACAGGATTACATTTCACTACACAATGTTTATATTTTTTTCATGAAGCCAAATTTAAGCTCAATTGAGCAAAAACAGCTTAAAAATAATGTTAACGATGGAGCTTCCTATGAAAAAAATTCTTGCTGCCACACTATTGGTAACCTTTGCTTTAACGGGTTGTAATACCTTTAAAGGGGTGGGTAAAGACGTTTCTAAAGCAGGTCAAGGTATCACCAAAACTGCAGAGCGTACTCAAGACAAACTGTAAGTCTATTTCGTGAAAAAAACCTTAATTGTTTAAGGTTTTTTTCATTGTAAACTTCGCATCTTTTTTATCTTCCCCTATTATAGTTGCACTTTCTCCATAGATTTGACCCGCATGCAACCCTCAGATACTTTAGAACTTAGCTTACAATTATTACGCCAACCCTCTGTCACCCCCCTTGATCATACTTGCCAAGACATTATGGCAGAGCGCTTGAGCAAAATCGGCTTTAACATTGAAGCCATGCGTTTTGAAGATGTTGATAATCTTTGGGCACGTCGTGGGACTGAAGCACCGGTGTTTTGTTTTGCAGGGCATACTGATGTGGTACCTACTGGGCATTTAGAGGCATGGAATTCTGATCCATTCTTGCCTGAAATTCGTGATGGTAAGCTCTACGGTCGTGGTAGTGCTGATATGAAGACCGCTTTGGCTGCGATGGTAGTAGCTTCTGAGCGTTTTGTGGCTAAACATCCAAACCATAAAGGTTCTATTGCCTTTTTAATTACCTCAGATGAAGAAGGCCCTTCAATCAACGGTACAGTAAAAGTGGTTGAAACTTTAGAAGCACGTAACGAAAAAATGACGTGGTGTCTGGTGGGTGAACCCTCAAGTACCAATACCTTAGGCGATATTATTAAAAATGGTCGTCGTGGGTCTTTAAACGCCAAACTTACCGTCAAAGGCAAGCAAGGTCATGTAGCTTATCCACATTTAGCCATTAACCCGATTCATACGGCCTCTAAAGCTTTGGCTGAACTTTGTGACACGGTATGGGATCAAGGCAATGAATACTTCCCTGCCACTTCATTCCAAATTTCTAATATTAATGCAGGTACAGGTGCAACCAATGTTGTGCCGGGTAGCATGAGTATTTTAATGAATTGGCGTTATTCAACTGAAGTGACAGCGGATGAGTTAAAAGCACGCACGCTTGAAATTTTACAGCGTCACCATGTGGACTATGAAATTGAATGGACTTTATCAGGTTTACCTTTCTTAACCCCAGTGGGTGAATTGGTCAATGCAGCAACCCAAGCCATTAAAAAGGTGACTGGTACAGATGCTGAGCTGTCAACTTCAGGAGGCACCTCTGATGGTCGCTTTATTGCACCAACTGGTGCACAGGTGTTAGAACTTGGTGTGCTCAATGCCACGATTCATCAAATTAACGAACATACTGATGTTGCTGATTTGGAACCATTGGCTGAAATCTATGAGAAAATTTTAGAAAATCTCTTAACTTAACAGTGCATTGCCATAAAAAAGGAACTCTATGGAGTTCCTTTTTGCGTTATAGACCCAAACTTTTTTCAATCGCAGCTAAATTGGGCACATGAAACAATTGTTCGCCCACTTTGACATATTGAAAGACCTCTTCAGGACAAATCGCCTGTTCACTATCCACCACTTCAGAAATACGTAAACGCATACTTTGTGGCATTTCGTTGCACATTAAAGCAAAGCGCTGCTTACTGTCTTCGCCTTCAATCACCAAAGCTACGCCTTTAGCTTGACTCGGATGATGTATGGCATATACCGGTAATTCAGTATCATGCCAATCGACACTGCTCACATCAGTTGCACTGTCTAGCGCCGACAGTACAATGTTTTGTGGTAACAACATGGCTGGTTGGTTGTAGCATTCAATGATATAAGTATCAATAAAACCTGTCGATACCGAAATTAAATGCTGTAGTTCTTGCTGATTGACCTGTTGCATAACCGCTCCTTAGGCAGACGCGAGTAAAAGTTGTTGGATATATGCCAACAAATCTGCTTCTTGGAATGGTTTACCCATGTAATGATTCACTCCAAGGCTAAAGGCACGCTCACGATGTTTTTCACCCGTACGCGAGGTAATCATAATGATCGGCAGCGCTTGATGCAGGTCATGGTGACGAATTAAATTCGTCACCTCAAAACCGTCCATACGCGGCATTTCAATATCAAGTAACATCAAGTCAGGACGATGGTTTTCTAGTTGCTCCATGGCATCTACACCATCTTTGGCAGTCATAACCTCATACCCATGCCGTTCTAACAGACGTGAAGTGACCTTACGCACGGTCACCGAGTCATCCACAATCATAATCAAACGGCTGTGTTTGGTTGGTTCATGGACATCACGACTTGGTACAAGTGCCACTTTGTCACGTAATGAGGTTTGAACCTGACGGGCAATGTTTTGGCCATCTAAAATCAAGCATACTTGTCCATCACCTAAAATAGTTGCCCCAGCAATTGAAGCGACTTTGGAGAATTGCTGTCCAATGGATTTGACCACAATCTGCGAACGTGAACCAATCAGTTGGTCAACCAATAAAGCAATGCTTTGTCCGCCACTGCCTTTAATGAGTAGAACCGGTAAAGGATGTGAAACATGGTTAAGGCGTGGGATGTTTTGATTGCCTACAAATTCGGCCAAATAGCGTAATTTATACTCTACATGGTCAATGCTAAAGTAATCACTATCACTGGCAAAATACTGTTCTAAGGCACTTGGGACAATCCGTACAATACGGTCAATTTGGGCCAAGGGTAAGGCAAATTGTTGGTCGCCCACTTTAACCATTAAGGCATCGCTTACCGCCACTGTAGTCGGGACACGAATACTAAAAGTGGTGCCCTGTCCTAACTGTGATTCAACCGTAATATGTCCGCCTAGCTCACGAATCTCGCTTTGCACCACATCTAACCCCACCCCACGACCTGAGATTTGGGTGACTTGTTCTGCGGTACTAAAACCGGGATGGAAAATAAACTGCATGATTTCTTGTTCATCCAGCTCCTGCTTCATGCCAATCAAGCCTAGATGTTCTGCTTTAGCACGAATTTTCTGGGCATCAATTCCTTTACCATCATCACTAAAGGTCACCACCACATCTGTACCTTGGCGACTGATGTTGAGCACAATTTGTCCCACCTCAGGTTTCCCCAATTGCATACGCTCTTGAGGGCTTTCAATCCCATGATCAACTGCATTACGTAGCATATGTTCAAATGGTGTAATCAAACGCTCTAAAATAGTTCGGTCTAATTCACCTTCGCTATTATGTACCATTAGTTCTGCAGGACGGTTTAGTGCCGCTGAGGTGGTGCGCACAATACGTTGTAAACGTGGCAACATACCAGTAAATGGCACCAAACGAGTTCGCATCAGGCTTTCTTGAATTTCAGATTGAATACGCGATTGTTGCAATAACAAACCTTCAGCATCACGGATTTTCTCGGCTAAGGTCACTTTAAAATCAACCAAATCCGAAGCAGATTCACTCAAAGATTTAGACAACTGATTCAAGGACGAATATTGATCCATTTCTAAAGGATCAAAGTCAGCGTAAATGGCATGTCCGTCTTGGCTATGCTTGGCGATAATTTGTGTTTCAAGCTCACCTTCCATACGACGTAACTGATCGGCCAGACGATGGATGGTTAAATCCATTTCATTGAGATAGTTGCCCAACTGGGCCAAGTCCATCTCAATACGCGAACGGTTAATCGAGTTTTCACCCGAGAGATCAATCATTTTCTCAACCAAATCGGCTGAAATACGAATCATCTCATTGCTATGATCGCTTTTTTTGCTCTCTGGCCATTCACCTTGCATAGATGGCGGTACTGTGCCATCACCTTCAATCCACTGCTCTTGAGGCTGCGGCGTAAAGAAATCCACTTGAATGCTGTGATTCGGCAAACGCACTGTACTATTGGCATATTCAATATGAGCCAAACGCTTGGCTAAAGTCTCGACATGACTATAATCACGCTGATCTAAAGCACGTTTTAACCATGCCAATGTACTTTCTAATAAGCTGTCATGGACGTTAGAGCTGACTTGGTGTATTGCAAACTGCTCAAATACTGTTTCTAATTCATAAGCAATTTGCGCAATCGGTTCAATCTGTGCCATACGTGCACCGCCTTTTAGGCTGTGCGCTGCACGTTGTAATTGTAATAGTAGGCTACGATTATTGCGTTGCTCAAACCAGAAGCTTAATAAGGTCTCTGCCCGCTCAAGCAGTTCTGCAGCTTCTTCATAGAAACTTTGTTCGACAATATCTTCTAAACTCGGCTCAGGCACTGATGATATGAGCGCATTACTCACCTCAAACAGCGCTAAACTATCCTGCTCATCAAGTCTGTCTTGGAGCTGCGTGACTGTTGCAAGGTGATCTGTAGGCGTTGCTTCAACTGCTTCAACTGCTTCAACTGCTTCAACTGCTTCAACTGCTTCAACTGCTTCAACTGCTTCAACTGCTTCAACTGCTTCAACTGCTTCAGGAGATTGCATCACTGCTACAGCTGCCTGTGGAAGCGTGACAGGTTGGTCTTGCTGACTGCTATGACCTTGTGCCAGTTTTTCAATATTGACTAAAATATCCACCGCATGGTCTGCAGGGTAATCAATGTGTTGTGTTTTGATCAGCTCTAGACGTTCAGCAATATTATCCTGTACCAATTGGATAATCTTGATGATCTCTGGACTTACTTTGAGCTTCGCTTGAATGACGCGCTCATAAATACTTTCTAATTCATGCGCAATTAAACCAATATGGGTGGCTTGTACCATATTGGCACCACCTTTTAAGGTATGCAAATAGCGCATCAGATTCTTTAAAGCCGCAGTATTTTGCTGTTTGACCCAAGTGTTTAGATCTTGATCAATGACTTCAAAAAGCTCATCCGCTTCTTCTGTAAAGATCTCTAATAAATCTAAATCAAAATCACGATTGCTCTGTGTTGAATGAATTTGGCGACGATCTTCAGCCAAACGCTGGGATAAAGCCGCAAAGTCAACATTAGTGGTTTTATAAAGATTGAATTCAGGGAGATCATTAAAGCCAACCAACTGCTCGACTTCATGATCAATAAAGTCATGTAATTGCTGTAGGGCCGTTTGTGCAGCTGGTGACAAGACAACACGTTGCCCAGATGCCAACGTATCAAATAAGTGAATAAATTCAATATGGGCCTGATTAAATAAGGCTTCTGCGTAGCTTAGGTTGAGTAACTCAGGCTTATCCCAAAGTTTGTTATAAGCACTTTTAAGTGCCAAGGCATATTGATGAATGCCCACCGCAGCACGGTTGTCTGTATGTAAGCTCAGACGCTCTGCTTGTTCAGTTAAACTTCTTAGATAGACAGGGAAATTCAGTTGGGCACGTTGGATAAAGTCAACTTCGGTGTCGAGGAGTAGATCAATATCAAGCTGTAATAATTGCGCCACTAAACCATGCGGATTATCTTGCTCATTCATTGGTACAAGACGGCCATATAAGCCCCACACTGCCTCAAACTCACGACTGACTGCGCTGCAACGCACTGGGTCTTGGGCACGTAAAGCCGGTAGATAATGGCGAATAAAGTCAGCATATTGTTGTAATAATTTAGTTTCTGCTGATGTAGCAACCACATCTTCTTGCAATAAGAAACTTTTAAATAGTTTTTCGACTTTGGCACTGGCATTAAACACATCGTCAATTTGTGCCATGGCTGAACTGCCACGCAAGGTATGCAAGGCACGAATTAAGGCATTGTAATCATCGGCACTATTGGCTGCAGCATTTAACAAGAAGCGATCAATCGTCGCCAAATGCTCTTCGGCCTCTTCAATAAATACTACTAAGGTTTCAGCCAAATCATAAGCAGTATGCTGAGCTGATGTGGTCTCAGCTAAAATTTCCTTATGAGCAGTTGACGCAATTTCTAAACCACTCAAGCCAGCTATAGTTGCTTCAGCTTGAATTAAGGTCAGTAATTCTGGCGTAATGCGTTGCTGTTGTTGTAATTGTTGTCCCAATAAAATCAATGGGCGCACATCATGCTGTAAGGCCTGAACTTGCTTAAAACAAGGATAGAGTTTGGCTTGATAAAACTGATATACATACTCAGTATAACGACGCAGTGTGCTAGTTAACTCAATATTATCAGCTAAAACACGGTTTAAGGTATCTTCCACTGCCCACGCTAACTCGCCTGCCTGTAAGGCCCCGACCATACGTCCAGAGCCTTTTAAGGTATGAAAATGGCGACGAATCTCCACTAAGCACTCAGGTTGATTCGGCCATTTTTGAAACAGAACCTGCAGCTCCTGAAAAATTTCTTCAATTTCTTCAACAAAAATTTCTAGAATTTCTGCATCTTGTTGAAGATAACTGTCTTCGGGAAGCGTCATCGGGGCAACTAAATTTTTTAATATTTCTTTCATAGCTCAGCTTCTTAAGTTTTACCCTCACTCGAGACAAGTACATGGTCAATCAACCGGAGACTTAAAGTGTTGAGTCTCCGTTACCGGGTTATTCTGGTAATTTAAAGTCAGTTACAGACTCACGTAATGACTCTGCCATGCTTGCCAACTCCGACACCGAACGTGCAGTATCAAAGGTCGCGCTTGTGGTTTGTGAAGTAATTTCTTGCACAACATTCATGGTCGTTGCGATATGACCTGCTGATGCTGACTGCAATTTCGCAGCATCGGAAATGTTGGCAATCAGTTTCGCTAAGTTGTTAGATACGGTTTGAATCTCACCCAAAGCCACGCCTGCATCTTTGGTTAGACTTGCTCCTTTGACCACTTCAGAGGTGGTTTGTTCCATCGAAATGACCGCTTCATTGGTATCAGTTTGAATGGTTTTGACCAAGGTTTCAATCTGCTTAGTGGCAGAGGCTGAGCGTTCTGCAAGACGCTGAACTTCATCGGCAACCACAGCAAAACCACGACCTGCTTCACCCGCCATCGACGCTTGAATTGCAGCATTTAAAGCCAAGATGTTAGTTTGGTCGGCAATATCGTTAATTAAAGCAACGATGTTTCCAATTTCTTGTGATGACTCACCTAAACGTTTAATACGTTTTGAGGTTTCTTGAATCTGTTCACGAATAATATCCATACCTTGAATCGAACGCTGTACTACATCAGCACCATTTGATGCAATTTGTACCGAACGCTCAGCCACCTGTGCTGATTCAGAGGCGTTAGAAGATACTTCATCAATCGAAATTGCCATTTCGTTAATCGCAGATGAAGCCCCCGCAATTTCTTGCGCTTGATGTTCAGATGCTTCTGCTAATTGATTGGTAATGTGTTGCGTGTTGGCGGTATATTGCGCCACTTCCTGTGAAGTTTCATTAATACGCGATACCAAATCGCGCAGCTGATCAATGGCAAAGTTAATCGAGTCTGCAATTGCACCCGTGAAGTCTTCCGATACCGTCGCATAGGAACGTAAGTCACCATCCGCAAGATCAGCAATTTCATCTAATAAACGTAAAATCGCGTTTTGGTTGCGGTCATATTCTTCTTGTAAACGTGCTACACGCTGCTTATCTGCTTCACCACGCAAGGTCAGCAGCTTGAATACCCCAACCAAAAAGCCAATTAAAGATAAAATTAAGCCAATTGCAGGAATCCATAGTCCTAACGATGAACTGTTTGATAACTGTTTTAAGTTATTTAATAGTGGCGTAGATTCATTATAAATGACACTTGAGGCTTGACGCACTTGAGCAATCGGTTCAGCATTTTTTTGCACCACAGTAGCAGCACTTGCCATCACCTGATCGTATTCAGCTTTAATATTGCTTAAGGCAGCACGTAAGTTGGTATCTTCGACCCGCGCTACGCCTAAGGCAGCATTACCATTGAGCTGACCATTTAAAAAGGCCGCAAAATTACGCACATCACTATTAAAATCTTCGGCAGAGGACTTTGAGTGTTGCGAGCCGTTCATTAAACCATTCATTGAGTTTAAAATACGTTCAGCTAAAAACACTTGGTTTTTGGCAAGGGCAATTTGGCTCCCGGAACTGCCTTGACGCGACATTTGCTCAATAATTAAATTGTACTGTGCTTGAATGCTAGGAATGGTTTCACTTAACGCCAAGTTGGCATCATATAACTGATTAATCAGTGGTTGCTGCGCTGTAATGATCTCCACGTTGCTGGCCACTTTAGCCCAGCTTGCGTCAATGTTTTGTAAAGCATCGCCATTGCCATAACCACTTTGCACACGCTGTAAATGCTCAGCAAACTCATCTTTGACTAAAGTTAGTTGTTTTAATGCTTCAGGTGTACCCGCTGCAGTGGTCATCGCTGCTTGGTTTGGCAGGGTTTGCGATAACAAACGCAGTTCACCTAAACTTTGCGTATAGGCATTATTTTTTGGCACGCTATAGAGCAAATACGCTAAGAATACTAAAGCCAAGAGCAAGCTAAATGCAGCACCATAAATATAAGGTTTGGATTTTTCACTATCACCAAAGACACGTGAGGCCTCATCAACCTGTTTTTGGACTTTGTTGAGCAAACCCGCGCCTTCGCTCGCACTTTTCTTAATATTAAAGCCCATTTAGCTTCTCCCAATTGCGTGTACGTCTGTCTGCATTTAATTCAGACGCTTAAATATTATAAAATAGAGGCATTCATATATTTTGGATGTTGCAGTAGTTGACTGAATAAGAACACCTGCCATTTTTGGTTATGTTGCTGAAAATAACCACGGCAATACGGGTGTAAAACGTCTTCTATTGCATCTTGATTGGAAAAAAAGCTCTTCTTATTAAAATGTTGAATCCCCAATACTTGATCTACAATCAACCCAACATAATGATCGTCATGCTGAATGCATAACACTTTTTGTGCACTTGAGCTTTGGCTTCTGTGCCCAGCTAAATAGTGACTTAAATCCGAAACGGAGAGTAATCGACCACGAATGTTGGCCACACCCCGTACCCAAGCTTGTGTATTGGGTACAGGTGTACATTTTGGTGGATAAATGACTTCTGAGACTTCCCCCAATGGCGCAACAAAGTATTGCCCCATGATCTCAAAAGCAATTCCTGACCATCGATTTACTTGATTGTCTTGATTGACATAGTGTTTATTGCCACGTTTTGCCAAACGAAGTAATTCGATAAATCCATTGGCAGCCATAACTTATTCCACAGTCAAATGTTGCTTAATGACATCAATTAATTGCTGTTCATCCACAGGTTTAGTCAAATAATCACGTGCCCCTTGACGTTTACCCCAAACGCGGTCGGTGGCTTGATCTTTGGTGCTAACAATGACAATCGGAATATGTTGGGTGCTGGCATTACGTGCAATCTGACGTGTGGCTTGAAAACCATTCACCCCAGGCATCACCACATCCATCAGTACCATATCTGGTAACTCAGCTTGTGCCATCGTTACCCCATCAGCGCCATTTGATGCCTCAAGCACCTCAAAACCGTGTTTAGTCAGAATTTCACGAAACCGAAATGTTTCAGTCGGTGAATCATCCACGATTAGGATACGTGCCATAGCTTTCCCCAATAAAAAATTAAATTAAAATCGTTATACTTTTGCTTTTACATGTGTGCGAATCGCACCTAATAACTCGTCTTTACTAAAAGGCTTAGTTAAATATTGATCCGAGCCCACCACACGGCCTTTGGCTTGATCAAATAAACCATCTTTACTGGAGAGCATAATCACCGGTGTGTTTTGATATTGCTGTGAATTTTTAATTAAAGCACAGGTTTGATAACCGTCTAAACGTGGCATCATGATGTCAACAAAAACGATGTCTGGATTCGCATCAGCAATCTTAGATAAGGCTTCAAAACCATCTACCGCAGTGACTACATTGCAGCCTTCGCGTTGTAATAATGTTTCTGCGGTACGGCGGATGGTCTTTGAATCATCAATCACCATTACTTTTAAATTCTGAAATTTTGCGTCCATTTCATGACCCCTGCCCATTTTTAGACTGCATGTAATATGCTTTTATAGAAATTATCTGCATTTTTAACACAGATTTACCTTTGGTTTCAACGAAGTGAGTTTGAAAGAGCTTGCATTTGCAAGGCTTTATGACAACCTTATCACACCCCTGTTGCAACAATATTTTTTTTTTAAGTTTGTCAGGGTTTTTAAAACAGCAGCACATGATAAGATAGTGTAATTATTTACTTAAAAATGAGTAATTTAGTCAACTTTATTTGGGTAAGACTAGGATGACAAAATTAACACACCCATGGACTTTTTTAAGCCAATTGGGAAAATTAAAATGGCTTATTTTTGTGACACTTAGCGCATTTTCACTGCCACTTTTAGCCAATAGCGTTAAGCCGGCGTGGTATCGTTATTACGATAGCAAGGGGGTCGCCAACGTCAGTACAACGGTAAGTCCCAATCATATTCGTTATGGTTATGAAGCATTGGACCGTAATATGCAGGTGATTCAACGCACCAAACCGTTTAACCCAGATAAAGCCTCATCACATATCAGTACAACCAATACAGTAAGCAAGCAAAAAGAAGCCGATCAACGTCTTAAAAAAGCATATGGGTCAAGTCGTCTAGCCACGCAAAAACGTCAAGAAAGCCTATCGCACATTAATAAACAGATTCAGTTGCAACAACAACAATTGGCCCAACTACAAAAGGACCGAATCCTGTTTAAAAAACAAGAGCAGCAATACACTAAAAAGGGCCTTGCTATACCACAAACCCTGCAAAACACCCTTAAATATAATCAACAATATATTCAAAACGGACACAAACAATTGCAATCGTTACAGATGCAATATCAAAAATGCCAAATAGAATACGATAGAATCATCACGCGTTTAAAAGCGCTTGAATAATTTTGTTTTAGCATATCTAGGAATGATGCATGCGACCTCATCAATTTACTGCAACCTCTGTTTTATTGTGTCTAAGTTTGACTTTAAGCCTCAGTGGTTGTGGTCAAGAGGAACCTGAAAAACCTGTTTCTAGTCCTGCTAAAATCGAGCTCATTGCAGCTGACTTAGTGGATATTGCCTATGGCGAAGCCGTCAATAAAACCCGTTTTAGTGGCACCATTCGCGCGGTTAATCAAAGTAGTGTCCAAGCACAAGTCACCGCAACTGCGACGCAGGTGAATGGCAATATTGGTCAACGTGTCAATCAAGGCCAAGTTTTGGTGGTGCTTAACAACCAAGATAACGCGGCGCGCCTTGCACAAGCTCAAGCCAATTTAGCTGCCACACAGGCGCAGGCCAATCAAGCCAAGTTGATGATGCAGCGTAAACAACGCCTATTACAGCAAGGCTTCATTTCTCAAGTAGAATATGAGCAAAGCATGGTCGACTATCAAGCGCAGCAAGAAAATGTAGCGGCACAACGCGCCAATGTGGATATTGCCCAAAAAGCCAATCAAGATGGCGTGATTAGAAGCCCGATTTCTGGCGTCATCACGCAACGTCAGGTCGAACCCGGTCAAACTGTCGCTGCAGGTCAAACCTTATTTGAAATTGTTGATCCCGATCATTTGGAACTACAAGCACAGGTTCCTGTCGAACAGCAAAGTGCCTTAGCTGTGGGTAATCACATTGAATATCGTCTTCAAGGTCAATCCACGCTGTTGAGCGCCAAATTGACCCGTGTCGCACCGGTTGCCGATATCGCTAGTCGTCAGATTGAGTTTTTCGCTCAACCCCAACAAAATATGCCAAGTTTAAGTATTGGTGCTTTTATTGAAGGCGATATTATTTCTGGTCAAGCTGTTGCAGGTCAGTTAGTGCCTTTAGATGTGATTCACAATATTGACAGCCAAGCTTATGTTTGGGTAGTACGCAATCAAAAACTACATAAAGTTGCGATTACCCTATTGCAGCAAAATCCAAGTTTAAATCAAGCTGTGGTCAGTGGTTTAAGCGCCAATGACCGTATTAGCCGAGTCAAATTTAACGATAAACAAATCAATCACGCTGTTAGCATTAGCCAGTAACAGGATTTACGCGCATGTGGTTTACCCGAATTAGTGTCAAATATCCTGTTTTTACCATTATGATGATGTTTTGCTTAATGGTTTTGGGTGTTGCATCTTGGCAGCGCATGGGGGTTGAAGAATTCCCTGACGTCGATTTCCCATTTGTGGTGGTGTATACCAATTATGCTGGTGCATCACCTGAAGCGGTTGAATCCGACATCACCAAAAAAATTGAAGATCAAATTAATACCATTTCTGGGGTTAAAAAAATCGTTTCGCAATCCAGCGAAGGTTTATCGACTGTGATGGTGGAATTTAATTTAGATACCTCTTCGACCACGGCGGCACAAGATGTACGTGATAAAATTGCCGTGGTCAGCGCTGATTTTCGCGATGAAATCTCTGATCCGATTGTTGAGCGCTATGACCCCACTGCCAATGCGGTAATGTCGATTGTCTTTGAATCAGAAAATCTCGCCTTACGTGATTTAAGTTCTTATTTAGAGCAGCGCATTGTGCCACAACTGCGTACCGTCGCTGGTGTTGGTTCGGTGAATTTATTGGGCGATGCACAGCGCCAAATTCGCATTGCGGTGGAACCCAGCAAAATGCAAAGCTTGGGCGTCGGTATCGATCAAGTCATCAATACCTTAAAGTCAGAAAATATTGACTTACCAGGGGGAAGCTTAAAAAATGCCAACACTGAGCTCGTGGTTGAAATTCAATCCAAAGTGATCTATCCGCAAGGTTTTGGCGATTTAATTGTCGCCAATAAAAATGGCGTACCCATTTATCTAAAACAAGTCGCCACGGTCACCGACAGCCAAGCCGAAACCGATTCAGGTGCGTTTTTAAATGGTCAAGCTGCGGTCGCAGTCGATATTTTACGTAGCTCAGATTCTAATATTATTGAAGTCGTAGATAACACCTATAAAGTCCTCGATAAAATTCAAGCTCAATTGCCTGAAGGCACCAGAGCCAAAGTGGTGGTCGATTCGTCTAAAAGTATTCGTGGCAGTATTGATAACGTGGTGCGTACCATTATTGAAGGTGCGATTTTAGCCGTTCTGATTGTCTTATTATTCTTAGGTTCATTCCGCTCCACCATTATTACAGGTCTTACCCTACCGATTGCGCTACTCGGGACACTCACTTTTATTTGGGCCTTTGGTTTTAGCATCAATATGATGACGCTATTGGCGCTGTCTTTAAGTATTGGTCTTTTAATTGATGATGCGATTGTGGTACGGGAAAACATTGTCCGTCATGCCGATATGGGCAAAGATCATGTCACAGCAGCATTAGATGGCACCAAAGAGATTGGTTTGGCAGTGCTTGCCACTACCTTGACCATTGTGGCGGTGTTTTTACCGGTGGCCTTTATGGGCGGCATTATTGGACGCTTTTTCTACCAGTTTGGGGTAACGGTCAGTATTGCGGTATTAATCTCGATGTTTGTTAGTTTTACCCTCGATCCGATGCTCTCAGCGCATTGGGCAGAAAAACCAAAAACCAAGCAAAAACCCAATAAAGTTCAACGCTGCTTAGATTGGGTGTCTACACGCTTAGATCATTTAAGCGTGATCTATGAAAAGCTACTTAAACTGGCGTTACGCTTTCGCGTCATGACTTTAGCCTTAGCGGTTGCTTCACTCTTTGGCGCTTTGGCTTTATCTAAAATGATTGGTACAGAATTTGTGCCTGTACCCGATAAAGCCGAAATTCGAATTAAGTTTGAAACCCCAGTCGATGCTGCCATTGAATATTCTGAAGCCAAGCTCAAACAAGTGGATGCCATTATTCGCGAGCATCCGGAGGTGATTAGTACCTATGGCGTGATTAATAGTGTCACCGATCGTGGTAAAAACCATGTCAGCTTACGTGTCACAGTGACTCCGCGCCAACAACGTGAGCAAAGCTTAACTGATCTCACCAATCAATTCCGTCAGCGTTTACAATCTGTCGCTGGAATTACGGTCACTTCAGTGGCTTCTGCCGACGAAACGGTATCTGGTGGTCAAAAACCGGTGATGATTTCAATTCAAGGCCCAGAGTTGGATGAATTACAAAAAATCTCCGATCGCTTTATGGCAGAGATTGGTCAAGTCGAAGGCATCGTTGATTTAGAAAGCTCATTGAAAGAACCAAAACCGACTTTAAGCATCCAAATTAATCGGATACTGGCTAGCGATTTAGGTTTATCAGTCAGTCAAATTGGTAATGCTATTCGTCCACTCTTGGCAGGTGATGATGTCACCACTTGGGAAGATGATAAAGGCGAAACCTATGACGTTAATGTGCGCTTAGCGGATAGCCAGCGCGGCTTGCCAAATGATTTAGAAAAGCTGTACATCGGTTCACAAAAACTAGATGCCAATGGTCAGCCGATTTTAATTCCGCTCTCCACTGTAGCGACCTTGCAACAAGATTTAGGCGCTTCACAAATTAACCGTCGTTATTTATCGCGTGAAGTGTTGGTTGAAGCCAATACTTCTGGTCGTCCCGCAGGTGATATTGGTGCCGACATTCAAAGGATTCAAGATAACTTTGAATTACCTGCTGGCTATAGCTTTATGACGCAAGGTTCCAATGCTGATATGGCAGAATCAGCAGGTTATGCGCTCACAGCTATTACTCTTTCAATTGTGTTTATCTATATTGTGTTAGGTTCGCAGTTTAATAGCTTTATTCACCCTGCCGCGATTATGGCCTCACTGCCTTTGTCGTTAATTGGCGTGTTCTTGGCTTTATTCTTATTTAACTCCACCATGAACTTATTCTCCATTATCGGGATTATTATGCTGATGGGTCTGGTCACTAAAAATGCCATTTTGCTGATCGACTTTATTAAAAAAGCCATGGATCGCGGGGTGGATCGTTACACTGCGATTGTGGAAGCTGGCAAAACCCGTTTACGTCCAATTTTAATGACCACCAGTGCCATGGTCATGGGCATGGTGCCCTTAGCCTTGGGCTTAGGTGAAGGCGGTGAACAAAGCGCACCGATGGCGCATGCGGTGATTGGTGGCGTGATTACTTCTACCCTACTGACCTTAGTGGTTGTGCCAGTGATCTTCACTTATTTAGATGATTTTAAGAATTTTATGCAGCGAATCAGCAAAAAAATTCTCTCTTAACACAAAAGCGCCGACATTCAACATGCCGGCGCAGTTTTTATTGTATAATTTCGCCCTTAATTACTCATCTTTGCTTAGGACAGTTTCCATGCGCGCGAGTCGCTTTTTATTTGCAACGTTAAGAGAAACCCCAAATGATGCGGAAGTGATCTCGCATCAGTTGATGCTACGTGCCGGTATGATCCGTAAACTGGCATCTGGTTTATATAGCTGGTTACCAATGGGTGTTCGCGTCTTAAATAAAGTGGAAGCGATTGTCCGTGAAGAAATGGACCGCGCAGGTTCACTACAAGTATTAATGCCTGTGACTCAACCTGCCGCTTTATGGGAAGAATCAGGTCGTTATGTGCAATATGGTCCAGAATTACTACGTTTTAAAGACCGTCATAACAACGATTTCGTGCTTGGCCCAACACACGAAGAAGTGATCACTGATCTTGCGCGTAACGAATTAAAAAGCTACAAGCAACTTCCTGCCAACTTCTACCAAGTGCAAACTAAATTCCGTGACGAAATCCGTCCACGTTTTGGTGTCATGCGTTCGCGTGAATTTGTCATGAAAGATGCTTACTCTTTCCATACCAACCAAGAATCATTGCAAGAAACTTACGACATTATGTATGACGCATACTGCCGTATCTTCACTCGTTTAGGCTTAAACTTCCGCCCTGTACAAGCCGATACTGGTTCAATTGGCGGTTCAGGCTCACACGAATTCCACGTTTTAGCATCAAGCGGTGAAGACGATATCGCCTTCTCAACTGAATCTGATTATGCGGCTAACGTGGAAATGGCTGAAGCGGTATTGGTTGGCGAACGTGCTGCCCCTACGCAAGAACTTCAAGTTGTCGATACACCAAACCAAAAAACTATTGCTGATGTATCCGCATTCTTAGGTACAGATCCAGCCCAATCAGTCAAAGCTTTACTGGTACAAGGTGTAGCTGAAGAAGGTAAAACTGCACCTGTTGTCGCGTTATTCTTACGTGGCGACCACGAACTAAATGAAATTAAAGCGGAAAAACACCCGCAAATTGCTGCTCCTCTTACATTTGCCACTGAAGCGCAAATTGCTGAGCTTGGCTTAACCGCTGGTTTCGTTGGCCCACAAGGTTTAGTTGAAAAAGGCGTGACAGTCATTGTTGACCGCGCAGCGTCAGTATTGTCTGACTTTGTAGCGGGTGCAAACGAAGCTGACAAACACGCAACGGGCGTGAACTGGGAACGTGATGCCAAGTTTACCGAAATATATGACTTACGTAATGTCGTTGAAGGCGATCCATCTCCAGATGGTAAAGGCACACTACAAATCAAACGTGGTATTGAAGTCGGTCATATCTTCCAATTGGGTCAAAAATACTCAGAAGCTTTAGGCTGTAAAGTATTGGGTGAAGATGGTAAACCATTTGTCGTGACCATGGGTTGCTACGGTATTGGTGTAACGCGTGTAGTTGCCTCTGCGATTGAGCAAAACTACGACGAAAAAGGCATTATTTGGCCGACCGCGATTGCACCATTTGAAGTTGCCATTGTGCCAATGAATGCGCATAAATCACCACGCGCTTTAGCTGCAGCTGAAGAATTGTATGCAGAGCTACAAGCTGCTGGATATGATGTGTTATTAGATGACCGTAACGAACGTCCGGGGGTGAAATTCTCAGATCTTGAGTTAACCGGTATTCCACATCGTATTGTGATTGGTGAAAAAGGTTTGGATGCAGGTACTTTTGAATATAAAGGTCGCCGTGACGCTGAATCTGTAAATTTAAGCAAAGCAGAATTATTAGCAAAAATTGCCAAATAATTTAATTTGTTTGATTTAGAAAAAATCCCGCGCCATGCGGGATTTTTTTGTATAGCATAATTAAGATAAAAATTTGCAGCAAAATAAAAATACTACTCCAACAAGGAGCTGCCTTATGCATGGATTACGCACATTAATGGTCTTGAGTCTTGCCTTTAGCTTGACCGCCTGTTCTAAACCTCACCCCTCATCCACCGCTCAACCGACTGAATTTAATCCTGAGCTAAAACTTGATGCACAACATTTAACCATTGCCACAGCGGATGCCTCGAGTCCGTATACCACAATTGGGCAAGCACTCGCTGAGCTTTATCAAAATCAATATCAAATTCCAGTCGATACAAAAATTACCCAAGGATCAGCCGAGAATTTACGCTTATTAAAGGACAAAAAAGCTGATTTAGCCTTAGTGATGAGCGATGTTTTACATGATGCCATACAGGGTAAGGCTGAATTTCAACAACCCGTTTATAATGTAGTGCAAATTGCGGCGCTATATCCAAGTTATATACACATCATTGCCCCCAGCCAATCCAGCATTCACACGCTAGCTGACTTAAAAAATAAAAGAATTGCGGTCAGCGCTCAGTCATCACATAGCGAAACCAATGCCAAACGGATTTTAGCCAGTGTGGGCTTAAAGCGTAATGATTATAAAATGTGGTATTTTGGCCATGCTGAAGCCATGGATGCCTTTAAAAATGGTCGTATTGATGCTGCTATTTTGAGTGGGCATATCCCCAATCAAGCCTTAAATCATTTGATGCAAGATGGCTTTAACTACAAATTTATTGGCTTAGAACCGCAACACATCAAAGCGTTACAACAGCAACACCCCTATTTTGTTGCCACAAACATTGCAGAAAATAGCTATGGTCGCCATGCAGCCGTACCCACAGTTGCGGTAATGCATACTTTAGTGGTGCGTCAAGATATAAGCCAACAAGATGTCTATGCGCTGACCCAAAGCTTTTTTCATCATCTGCCACGTTTACAACAATTGAGTCGCGCTGCTCAGGCAATTAATGTACAGCAATCACAACAAGGTTTAGTGTTTGCTTTACATCCCGGTGCTATTCAATACTATCAACAACAGCAATAACCCAAAAAAAGCCCAACCGAAGTTGGGCTAACGCTTAAACTTAAATTATTGACCGAGTACTGCTGTTTTTAGATTTTTGCAGCTTGTACTTGGCTCGCCACCTGAGTCGCTTCTTTATTTAATTTAGCATTTTTTGCCGCTGCGGCTTGTTGTGCTTTTGCTGCTTTTTCTGCAGCATTGGCCTTTTTGGCTGCTAATTTTGCCTGTTGCTTTTTAGCTTTCGCATCTGCTTTAGCTTTTAATTTAGCGGCTTTTTCTGCCGCCTTGGCTTTTTGCTCTTTTTCGCTTAAAACCACTTTGCTGGCATTGATTTTTTGTGCTGTTTGGGCTTTTTGAGCTGCGAGTTTTTTCGCTGCATCAGCTTCAGCAGCTGCTTTTTTTTGCGCTGCAAATTGTTGTAAAGTGACAGGCTGTGTTTCAGCAGCCATTACAGGTGCAGCCATCACAGCTGTAGCCAAACCTAGAACAATAGCTTGTGTTAAAGTTTTCATGTTTTTCCCCCTATAAAATCTAAGTACATTAAGCACTTAAATTAAGAATTACATATGGAAACAATGTAACCAGATTGTAACAAAAATAATTGATTGCTAGAAATTTCAACAAAAAAAAGCCCAAAGCTTAAACTTTGAGCTTTTTTTAAATTGTACTTAGAAAATACGGCTTTGATCTTTTTCAGCTTTAGGTAAAGCTTGCGCCAGTTTTTCTGCAATTGCCATATAACTTGGCGCTGCTGTATCTTCGGCTAAGACAGATGGCTTACCTATATCCGCATTTTCGCGAATTTGCGCATTCAACGGTAAACGACCTAATAATGGAATTTGGTATTGCTCAGACAGTTTGTCACCCCCACCTGTACCAAAAATCTGCTCTTCGTGACCACAGTTTGAGCATACATGGGTCGACATATTTTCAACCACACCCAAAATTGGAATATGCACACGGTTAAACAACTCAATGCCTTTAGTCGCATCCATAAGTGCCACGTTTTGCGGTGTGGTGACAATCACTGCGCCAGTGACTGGAATGCGCTGTGCCAAAGTTAACTGAATATCCCCTGTACCTGGTGGCATATCAATTAATAGTACATCTAAATCAGGCCAAAGCGTTTGGTTAAAGAGTTGCATTAAAGCGCCAGTGGCTTTAGGCCCACGCCATGCCACAGGGGTATTATGATCCCCCGTTAAGTGACCAATAGACAAAACCGCCAAACCATAAGCATCGAGTGGCACAAAGTTTTCCGCTTCAATCATAGGCGTACGACCGGCATTACCCAACATGGTGGGAATACTTGGGCCATAAATGTCAGCATCTAACACACCCACTTTTAAGCCGAGCTTTTGTAAGGCTAAAGCTAGATTGACCGTGGTGGTTGATTTACCCACACCACCTTTACCTGAAGATACCAACAGTACATTTTGAATACGTGGATGTTTAGGCACATCGCGTTGCTGCGGTGCGGCTTTTTGAATAGGTGCTTCTGCTTGCTTGGGCTGATAATTGGCATTGGCTTGTTGTACCGCATCCATACTGGCTGAGGCATCAACTACAGGCGGTAAATTGCTTTTTGCAGGTTCGGCTTTTTGAGTTGAGCAACTTTCGCCCTCGCTATGGTTATGTCCACAGCCCCCTGCTTTATGTGCCGTTTTTTGCTGAATCACATGCATATTGAGTTCTTTAATACCGCATTTTTCTAAGGCATCGGCTAGCTCATCATGAATTTGCTGCAAGTCATCGGCTTCGCTTGGGACCGTATTGATGGTAATTTGCAGAATTTGCCCTTGCACATTGACTTGGGTAATACGATCTTTCAGCGCATCTTTGGATTTTGGCAACAAATAACTTTGTAGCACGTGCTGGACTTCTTCTTCTTTCACCTCCTGTGCGGGCGAAAAAACCGATTTAAGCGAAGAAAGCCACGACATATATTTACTCCAAAACTGCATTTTTCGATCGAATTGCTTAGTTTAGCGGTTATTTAAGTTTAGGTTAAGCCGCTTTAATTTAATTCGCAATTTTTATAGCTCAAAAGCAAAAAAGATTGCCAAATGGCAATCTTTTTTGCTTTAGCGATGATGCTGATCTTCATCACCTTCACCAGTCTTTTTGTCGTCACGTTTTAAGTCATGTAACTTGTGTTCGGCTTTGAGCTTGGCATCTTGTGCCTTATGTTTTAAGTCATCTGCCAATTGCTCACCTTTGACTAAAGCCTCTTTAGCTTTGAGTTTTAATCCATCAGCAAGCTCATGGGCTTTATGTTTAAGATCGTCAATTTTACTCATGCTCACCACCTGTTGAGTTTGGCTTTAAGCTAGTTATAACGCTTTTTTTAAAATTAGCGGCTAAAAGCTGCAATTTGCAACATGCCCAATACATAAAACAGCATGTCATGTTTTAGTTGGCAATTAAATCGTGTTGTGATTGGCATCTTAAAAAAATTCAGCACTTAAATTTGCTTTAAGTGCTGATGCTGTTAGCGAATACCGCGCATAAAACTGGTCACGCTAAACAACCATAAGAATAAGATAAAGCTACGCGCCTGCGTAAAATGTGCTACATCGGTGCCATGTAAAATATTATGGCGAGTCATGGTCACATTAGAACTGCTATCCATTTTATAAGCCGCAAGCTCGCTAAAATACGCATTCATTTCTGTCGCAATTTTGGCTTTATGCCATAAGCTTTTAATCTCATTGCCTTTTAAGCCGGGCACAATTTTATAGACATCTAAAAACTTAGTGTCTTTTTGCGCTAAAAAGCCTTGTGCCAATAATACATCGGTCAGTAAGCCTTCGAGCTGTGCATACAGCAGCGGCACACAACCTGCATAAAAACCAAGTTTATACATTTCTAATGCTTGTTCAATGACGCCACGGCGTGCGCTGCTGTGAGCATTTTGACTTAAGTCATCAAAGGCTTTTAATAGTTCCGTTTTAAAGTATGCATCGTTGATGATCTCTAATACCTTAAATTGATTCACGTCTTCAGCTTGGTTAATCAGTTGCCAAAAATGCAGAAAATTTAAGGCATCATTGGCAAGTTTAGCATCCGCTGTTTGATTAAATTCATCTGCAAGTACTTGGAAATAAGCATCTTGCTTGGCCAGTTCCATTAAATGCTGCTGCAAAAAATCATGTTCTTTGTTTGACATGGTGGCAAAGTAGTCTTGCGCGTCTGCCAAAATTTGTTTACCCGCGAGCAGCTGTGTGCTGTTATTGGCTGCAATTTTGGTTACAGGGCCGTCAAAATCAAAATCGTCATCCATCATAACTGAAACTCTATCTAACTATCTAAATACTATTGCGAGGATTATACAAACCAATCATAGTTAACTGATCTCTATACTTCTTAAATCGTGCACTTGAAGTTCGGGAAAAAGAGACCTTAGCAAATTCGAGATTTCACTTGGACTTGTGTAAAACCATTCTTTACCTGGTGAGTTTTCTACTTTTCTACCTTTAAAATTTAAAATTGAATGGATCGCTTGTTCAAGATTATTAGCTTTTTCTGTTTTAATTATTAGAGCTATAATTGGTCTCTCAGGGAAACTTGTACCTACTTGAGTTAAAATTCTATTAAGTGAATCAGTAGATGACATACCTATTTTACAAGGCCAAATATCTCTGCCTTCTAATTGTGATAATTTTTCATAGGCTTCATAGTAGTACAAGTAGATACTTGCTCCATAAAAATCTTCATATATATTTGTAGCTTCTGAATTCTCAATAGTTTCAACAGCTAAAGATTGTAAATTTTCATTTAGATTTTCTGCCTCAAATGATATAGGTTGATCATTTATTTCACTATCCGTAATATCTTCTATATACCACTGCCCATAACCTCGATTTACACTTTTTTTATTTTTTGAAAGTGTATTCAGAGCTTTCTTCACACTGTGTGTCAGGTTTGTACCATTAATTATCCCACCATTATCAATATGATATTGTCTTACTTTTGAAACAATTACATCTCTCTTAACGGTTCGGTTATTAAAAAGTTGAAGTATTAACTCTTCTATTAAACTTGGTGTAAGGTAAAGCCCAGTGTATTTGTATTCAGCCAAAGTACTAACTCTGTATAACTTATATTTAGTCTTAGCCATTATATGACAAGTATTTGCATCCTTTGTTCAACTGTCATGCAAACTCATGTAAAATCGAGCCCATTGCATATGAATACGAATGAGAGAGTTAATCCGTGCGTAATATTTTAGTCACCAATGCCCTTCCTTACGCCAATGGCCCGATCCATATGGGTCACTTACTTGGTTATATCCAAGCAGATATTTGGGTTCGTGCGATGCGTGCAATGGGTCATAACGTGACTTATGTATGTGCAGACGATGCTCACGGTACAGCAATTATGCTACGTGCTGAAGCAAACGGCATTAGCCCAGAACAACAAATTGCCAATGTGCAAGCCGAACACGAACGCGATTTCGCTGGCTTTAAAGTCGATTTTGACCACTACGACTCGACCAACAGCGCAGAAAACCAAGCACGTGCGTCAGAAATTTATATTAAAAACCGTGATGGCGGCAACATTGCTGTACGTCCTGTTAAACAATTGTTTGACCCTGAAAAGGGCATGTTCTTATCAGACCGTTTTATTAAAGGCACATGCCCAAAATGTAAAGCGGAAGATCAATACGGCGACTCATGTGAAGTTTGCGGTACCACTTATAACGCGACTGAATTATTAGATGCAAAATCAACCTTAAGCGGTGCAACACCGATTGAAAAATCTTCAGATCATTACTTCTTTAAGCTACCGAATTTCTCAGAATACCTACAAAAATGGACACGCGATGAAGGTCGTTTACCGGTCTCTATTGCTAATAAACTTGATGAATGGTTTGAAGCAGGTTTATCCGATTGGGATATTTCTCGTGATGCGCCATATTTTGGCTTTGAAATTCCAGATGCGCCAAACAAATACTTCTACGTATGGGTAGATGCGCCAATTGGTTATATGTCGAGCTTTGAAAACTATATTAAAACCAAGCGCCCTGATCTAAGCTTTGATGATTACTGGAAAAAAGATTCTGAAAATGAGGTCTATCACTTCATTGGTAAAGACATCGTGTATTTCCACGCGCTGTTTTGGCCGGCAATGCTTGAAGGTGCTAACTACCGTACCCCATCTGGTTTATTCGTGAACGGTTTTTTAACTGTAAACGGTCAAAAGATGTCGAAATCTCGTGGGACGTTCATTAAAGCTGAAACCTATTTACAGCATTTAAACCCTGAATACCTACGTTACTACTTCGCATCTAAACTGTCTGATAAAGTTGAAGACTCTGACTTAAATCTTGATGATTTTGTACAAAAGGTTAACTCTGACTTAGTTGGTAAAGTAGTCAATATTGCCAGCCGCTGTGCAAAATTCATTAATACCAAGTTTGATAACAAACTTTCTGCAACGTGTGCAGAGCCTGAATTGGTACAAAGCTTTATTGATGCAGGTGCATCAATTGCAGCGCAATACGAAGCGCGTGAATTCTCTGCTGCGATTCGTGAAATCATGGCGCTTGCTGACAAAGCCAACCAATATATTGATGAGAAAAAGCCGTGGGCACTCGCTAAAATTGAAGGCGAAGAACAACAAGTACATGATGTATGTTCTGTGGGGATTAACCTGTTCCGTCAATTAGCGGTTTACCTTGCGCCAGTATTGCCTACACTTGCTGAACAAGTTCAAGCATTCTTACAGTTAGACAGCTTTGACTTTGCTTCGCGTGAAACGATTCTTGTGGGTCATGAAATTGCATTGTTCCAACCACTCATGCAACGTGTTGATCCAAAAGCGGTAGCTGCAATGGTCGATGCATCTAAAGATTCTTTAGCTGCTCCTGCTGAAGCACCAAAAGCTGAAAAGAAAAAAGAAAAGAAAGTTGAAAAGAAACCTGAACCTAAAGTAGGCGAAGCTGAAATCATTGGCATCGAAGACTTTATGAAAGTTGATTTACGTGTGGCTGAAGTTTTAGAAGCCGCTCACGTTGAAGGTTCTGACAAGCTTTTACAACTCACTTTAAATGTGGGTGAAGCTGAACCACGTAACGTATTTAGCGGTATTCGTGAGTTCTATGCGCCTGAAGATTTAAAAGGCAAATTGGTGGTGATGGTGGCTAACCTTGCACCACGTAAAATGCGTTTTGGTATTTCAAACGGTATGGTATTGGCTGCGGGTAATGGCGACGGTGTTTGGGTGATCTCACCTGAATCTGGTGCTAAACCGGGTGATAAAGTGTCTTAATTTTTAAATTAAGATGATAAAAAGCCTCTACATTGTAGGGGCTTTTTTTTATTGTTTAAATTATATCTTTCATTTTAAAGATATATTTTTAGACCAGCACTCTAAATTTGGTGGAATTTGCAATTGAATTTTCAACTACATTGACTACAATTCACTCGCTATTTATGGGGTAAATACATTATGAAAAAATTATTAATTGCTGCATTAGCAGTATCGTCTGTTGCTTTTACTGGTTGTTCTGTTCGTATGGCAGACATGACTGTCGCTTCAACTAAAAACTACAACTTAAACTCAAACCAATTTGTAAAAGGCGAACGCGTTACAGGTGAAGATAAGGTACCTGTAGTTCTATTTCCATTGGGTATTCCTAACTTTAAAACTGCCATCGACCGTGCAATTGAAAAAGATCGTTGTGCAGTGGCTTTATCTGATGTGGTAATTACGCAACTAAACCAAGCCTTTATTGTTGGCCAAGTGGGTTACCGTGTTGAAGGTACGCAAGTGATTGACCGTTCACAACCTCAATGTAAAAAATAAGATCTAACATCTTAATAAAGCCTCTACATTGTAGGGGCTTTTCTATCTCCAGGATCTAAAACCATTCCTATGATCCTAGACAGTATCGTGGACAACAAATCCCTCTAAATTCTTAAAATATTTCTGTTCAAAGGCTTCTGGGCTTAACCAGCCGTTTGCGGAATGCCTTCTGACCCGATTGTAATAAATCTCAATATAGTCAAACAAGACTGTATTCGCTTCTTTTCGAGTGGCAAACACACTGCCATGGACCACATGACCTTTCAATGTATGAAAGAAGCTTTCGGTCACTGCATTATCCCAACAGTTTCCCCTGCGTGACATACTTTGAACGCAGTTATTCGTCAATAATAGCGCCCTAAAATCACGACTACAGTACTGTGAGCCTTGGTCCGAATGCACCATGACACCCATTGGATACCCCTGACGAGCCATTGCATAATGAAACGCATCACACACCAATTGACGGTCTATTCGATGGCTGGTTTGCCAGCCGACAATACGACGGCTGAATAGATCCAGCATCACACATAAATACAGCCAACCTTGCTTAGTACGGATATAGGTAATATCCGTTGTCCAGATCTTATTGGGTTCATTGACCGTAAATTGACGATCCAACAAGTTAGGCGCTGTAGGCAAACGATGGTTTGAATCAGTCGTATGCTTGTATTTACGTGCAATCCTGCTACGTAAACCAAGCTTTTTAAGCATTCTTCCAACGGTTCGTTCGCTCATGCTGTAACCTAAATCATGCATGTCATGTACCAATGAAGGTGCACCCAATCGTGCATGATGCTGCCAATATACGGCTTTTAAATCATTATATTTCTGCGCTGGATTGGTCTGGCGTTTTCGCCAGGCATAATAGCCTGAAGTGCTGACACCCAGGCATTGACAGGCAGAAGATACAGTGACTTCATTCACATCCAGATCTTGAATTACCGTGTACTTTTCTTGGCATGATCTGTCAGAAAGTACACATGCGCTTTTTTAAAGATGTCATTGGCTTCCCTGAGCTGTTTGACTTCTTTCTCTAATTCTAAGATCCGCTGTTGTTCTGGTGAAAGTTGACGTTTGCTTGAACCCACTGGATTGGCTTCACGAATCCATTTGTCTAAAGTTGAATAACCCACACCTAATTTCTGGGCGATTGCAGCTATAGGTTCGTGGGAGTTTGAAAGTGCATAATCAATCGCTTGCTGTTTAAATTCAGGACTAAAACGTTTAGCCATTTCTTGAATCTCCAAAGATTAAAGTTACGTTATCTTTAGAGGGACGTGCTGTCCATTATTTTGGCTAGGATCA